>NZ_JBQKLN010000028.1:0-47041 GCF_052116205.1 Prevotella sp. Sow4_E9_plate
ATTTTCAAAGAACTATTTCGTTACATGAAACGTTAAATATCAGAGCGTAATATTAACAATTAACAGGGATGTTTCCAGCTTGTTTTTAAGAACAGAGAACTGGACACCCTAATTAATAAGTAAAACTGAAGATTATGAACACATATAAGATTTTAACAGAAACACTTGGAGCCGTCGCCATCAGCATTTTGTTTAGCACTCATGCTATCGCACAAGAGCAGGCTGCCAAGGATATGAAAATCCTGAATAAGGAAATCAAGAAGAAAGGTAATAAGGTAAACGTTTATATGGACCTCAACCTAGACCAGGTAAAAGTGGCTAGCAATAAGGGACTCGTCTTTACCCCAATCATCTATAAAGGTGAAGATACACTAAAGCTCCCGGCTGTGGAGGTAATGGGAAGAAAGAGATTCGTTTACTATGAGCGTACCAAGAAAACTGCTACAGAAAATCCACTCATCGTAGCAAAGCGTGAAAACAAGAAGTCTCAGACTCTCAGATACGCTTACACTACCCCTTACCGCGAATGGATGAAGAACTCCAACTTCGCCATTAGCAATGATGCCTGCGGATGTAACCAGAAACTACTGGCAGAAAACCTGCTCACCAATAACACAGAGGCACTCACTACTCCTCAGCAGCTCTACCAGGCTTATAGAGAACCTAAGGCAGAGGTTGTGAAGGTAAGACAGGAAAATGGTTCGGCAAGACTCAACTTCCGCATCAACAAGTGGGATATCGTAAAGGAATTGGGTAACAACAGCAATGAGTTGGCTACCATCAAGCAGACGCTCGATCTCGTAAAGAACGACCCAGACGTAACCATCACTTCCATTACGCTTCACGGTTATGCTTCACCTGACGGCAACTATGCCAACAACGACAAGCTGTCACGCAACCGTACCCAGGCTCTCAACCAGTATCTGCTGAAGACCTATCCGGTAGACAAGAAACTCTTCAAGGTAGAATCTACCGCAGAGGATTGGGAAGGAACACTAAAGTACATTGAGAGTCACAACATTCCTCAGAAGGAAGCTGCTCTCAAGATCATCAACAGCAATCTGACTCCTGACCAGAAAGAACAGACGCTCGCAGCCAAGGCTGGTGAGGCATTCCGATTCCTGATTGACAAGGTTTGGCCAAGCTTGCGCCGCACCGATTACACCATTGAGTACGATGTGAAGGCATTCAACCTCGAGGAGGCACGCAAAGTGATGAATACACGTCCACAGAAGCTCTCTCTTCAGGAGATGTATATGGTAGCAAACAGTTATCCGAAGGGAAGCGAGGAATACAACAATGTATTCGATACCGCAGTCAAGATGTTCCCAGAAGATAAACTCGCTAACCTGAATGCGGCTATTGCTGCCATCGACAGAGGCGACAAGGTGCGCGCAGAGAAATATCTCAAGAAGGCTGGCACCGGTGCCGAAGTAGATAACACCCGTGGTTGTCTCGCTGTTCTTAATGAGGATTACGTAGCTGCCAAGCAGTACTTCCAGAAGGCAGTAGCCGATGGCTTGAAGGGTGCTCAGGAAAATCTCGACAAGGTGAACAAGATTGTGGAGTAAGAATGAACATGAAGTATAAGTAAAAGAATAAACAATAATAATATAAACTAAAAAATTTAATTTAAGAACTGGAAAAGAAAGAATAGTTTTTGATTACCCCCGGGCGAAGCCAGTGATGAGGTCTGAGAGACCCGTCCATTTCGCAACTCAAAACAAAATTTTATATAACACTTAATAAGTAAAAGATTATGAAGAAAATGAATTTGCTCGTTATGAGCTTGGTATCAGCAGCAGCGTTTTCTTTCTCAAGCTGCAGCAGCAATGATGATTTGACAGGTGGCGCAGGCAACCAGTCTAAGGTGGAAGGTTTCTATATGACTTTGGCGGTTCAGACTCCAACTAGCAATGGTACAAGAACCCAGCAGCAGAAAGAAAATGTAAAGGCTACTCCAGAAGAGTCTAAGGTGACAAGTGGTACATTCTACCTGGTTGATGCTCAGGGAAAGATTGTCTTCACGAAGAATATTACCGAGACTGAGTGGTTAAATGCCGCACCTGTATTAACAAAAACTGGCACGACCCAGATTCAGGTTCCAGTACAGAACGTAACAGAAGGTGTGACATATAATGTATATTTCTTGGCTAATACAACAGATGCTATGCCATGGGAAAACATTTTTGCCCCAACAGCTGAAAAATTCACAGCAATCAACATGTTTGATGCAGGTTATGCCACAGATAATGCGTTTGTTATGTTCAACCAGAATGACAAGAATTCTCATGCAGACCAATATATTGTATCATTCGAAGCTGCAAATAAGAATATAAAGACCCCTGCTTCAGTTAATAAGACCATTATGCTCGACCGCGTTACTGCTCGCATCGACAAGCCTGAAACTGAGGCAACTTCAATTACTGCAAAATATCCAGAAGGTGCTTCAGATACAAAGAAGGCTGCTATTGATGCCGAAATTGCAAAGGTGAAGACTGTTACACAGTCTAATTACGCTATCACCAACTTGTCTAACAAGACAAACATTATGCAGAAGTGGAATGACGCATGGGCTGCTCTTCAGATTCCTGCAGGCACCGATCACATGCAGAAGTCAGGAGATTTGGGTGACCAGTGGACATTAGAAAATTACGGCTGGTTTGCAAATGCTGAAAAGAACTACGTATTTGAGAATACAAAGGAAACTCCAACTACCATGTACTTCGAATACACATTGGGTTTGGATGAAAGCAAGTTCCCAGATGATACCCCAGATTTCACAGATGGTACATTCTATCGCTATAATGGCGTTATCTACAGAAGCATTGCAGCTATCTATAAGGCATATCAAGATCAGCCTATCCTCTTCGGTGGTAAGAGCGCAGCAGACCTCTTGGCAGAGCTGAAGCCACAAACAGAAGGTGAAGGTGAAAATGTAAAGAAGACTATCGGTGCTACAGCTGCTGAATTAGCTAAGTTCCGCAAGGACAACGTTATCGAAGTATTCGTAGCAGGTAAGACTTACTACTCACAGGTTATCATCGACAAGTGGCTTGGCACAAACACCATCCAGCGTAATACTGTTTATCAGTTGAATGTAAAGAAGATCTACAACTTGGGTGCAGACGTTCCTAATGGCAAGCCAGACGAGAACAAGCCAATGTACTACCTCGATGTTGAGGTTTCTGTTAACCCATGGGTTCTCAGTACACAGGATGTAAACCTGGGTGAGTAATCATTCTTCAAGTTAATCAAGCATAAACAGAAAAAGATGAATGCTCCGGGGATGTACCCCATCCCCCGCTCTCAAGATAATTCTTGAAACAACAATACTCTCAATCTCCCGGGGGCTACCCCGCCTCCGGGAGATTACAAAAACAAAAGATGATATTTGCCGCCAACAGATGGCGGGAACCCCTATCGTGCTGAATCAGCACCACTCAACAAGAAAAAAAGGATGCCGGAGGCTACCCCCACTTCTTACGCCCTACGGCACACTAGATATAAGTATAAGTAAAAGAATTAATAAAACACAAACGATATGAAACATTTCATCATCAAAAACGGTTGCAAAGTGGTTTGTATCTCAGCCATCGCACTCTCTTCGCTTTCATCATGCATGAAAGACGATCTGACGAATTGTCCTGCACCTAAGGTGTCGCTCAAGTTCGATTATACATATAATGTTGAGAACGCTGATGCTTTCTCTCAGGAAGTGAAAAACCTCAACGTCTATGTTTTCGATAAAAACGGTAAATACTTCGATACCTATACGCAGTCTGCCGACAAATTCGAAACGGGTCACAGCATGGACATCACAGACTTACAGGAAGGTAAATACACCTTCGTCTGCCTCGCTCGTGACAAGAAACCTACAGGTAGCAGAGCCGACGGTGACGACGAGATGGAGTTCAGCTTCACCCAACTCACACCAGGTGTTTCTACCATCAACGACCTGCAGGAGGAAATGGGAAAGAAAAACGGAGAAGCTTCAGTCAACAATAAGAAGTTCACCGCTCTCTACACCGCCCAGACATCTCTCGACTTCAAGGGCAAGAAGGACACATCCGGCAAACTGAGTCTGATGAAATGTACCAAGACCTACCGCATCGTGATGCTTCCTTACGATAACGAACAGCAGGGATTCGTGGCAGAAAACTTCGACGTAAGAATCAAGGGTTCGGCTGCCCTCCTCGACTACAAGGGCGACAAGGTAAAGGATGCCAACGGAGTAGAACAGAACAAGCCAATCACCTACGTGCCTTACAACGAGAAACTGGTGGTTAACACCGACGGCAATACTGAGGTAGATGGTGAAAAAATCGACAAGGCTTTGGTTTACGACCTGTCTTCTTCCAGAATGTTCGAGCGCAAGAACGATGTAAGCACCCGCAACACCGACAGTAAGGAGTACAACGACAAGCGAATCGTAATCACCGACAAGCGCACAGGCAAGGAAATCTTCAACCACTCACTGCCATGGTTCCTCGCTCTCTGCGGCGAGCGCACCGACAAGGGCTGGGAGGATCAGGAATACCTCGACCGCCAGGATCACTACACCCTCGTATTCTACGTTCCAAGTCCAGGTTCCGACTACCACATGGATGCTAGAATCAAGGTGAACGGCTGGGTTCTCAATCTGCAGAATGCAGACCTCGGATCCAAATAAGATTACCCAAAACAGTAACAAAGTAACGAAGTATAAGTATAAGTAAAAGATAGGAGATACAAGTTATGTTAGATTTCGCAAAAAGAAAAATCTGTGCGAATCAACTGACTAACATTATGAAGGGAATAGCAGCATTGGCACCCACCTTGCTGCTTACCCTGATACTAACATCATGTATGTCGGACGGTTACACAGATACAGCTGCTGGAAAGAGTGATACCTACATCAACCTGAATGTATCAACTCCTACAGCTCAGGCCAGAGCCAAAGCTCCTGCCAACCCAGCAGGAACCAGCGGAACGCCCGGGCAAGACGAAACAAACCCTTCTCCTGATACAGAGGAGAAAATTACAAGTATCAGAGTATGGGCATTCAAAAGCGATTCAGAAAAAGCAACTGCCACACCAATAGGATTCAAATCAGAAACCAACCTCTCAAAACAAGGTTCTCACAACGTAAGTATGATGATTACTCGCAAAAACGCTAAGACTCTGGGCAAAATAGATCTTTACATCCTGCTCAACGCAGAAAGCGTAGGAGTGCTGGATGGCAAAGACTGCATCAAGATGACACGTGAAAAGCTGGAAGCCCTGGTTATCAAGAATAATTTTGGTATAGATAATGGTACGGCTCAAACAACAGTAGTACCAGATGCCGGTCTGCCAATCTCTCGAGTTATCAAGGAACTTGATGTTACCAACAACATCAAAGACAATGCAGCCGAAGCAGCTGCCAACCCTGTAAGCGTTCCATTGGTAAGAGCCGTTTCGAAGCTCCACTTCTTCTTCACAAGAAAGAATGTGAAAGATACAGAAGGTGTGGAAGTAACGAAGATTGAGGTGAATGAAAACGTTATTCCTACCCAAAGTTCTGTATTCCCAACAGCAACAACATATGCTAATAAAGAAACAGATGGTTTAACCGGAGACCTCACTTCTCTGAAATATCTCAATGAGAAGATGACATTCGGCGGTGTGGCAACAGGAGACATCAAACCTGTAACAGACCCTGCAAGCTATATTCGCAAGCCTGATCAGACTGCAGAAGACTACATCACCCAGCTTCGTGGTTTAAAGACAGAATGCCATCTGAGCTATCTTCGTGAAACAGGCAAAGAACTCACTGGTACAATTTACTTTAAATTGAGAAAGAATGGAGCAGAGAAGCATAAGACCTTCAGGATTTCCAAAGCCTACCGCAACCATGAAATGGTAGTATATGGCTACTTCCTGGGTGATGAGGAATCAACCCTCACCTTGAAGTACTATGTAGCAGACTGGACTGATAAGGGTACTACAAACATTGAATTTAATTAAACTATTGGAGGAATCATAATATGAAGAAAGTAATGAAATTAGCATACCTGCTCATGGGAGTAGCACTCTTACTCAGCAGTTGCTCGGAAGACATCTTCCCGGGCGGCAGCGAGAGTAACGAAGATGTTACCATTTCGTTGGCCTATTCTGATGTTTCCCCAAGAGACATCGTGGTCAACTCCCGAGCTACAGATGCTGAGGAGCGTCATCTCGACAATCTCTACATCTATATATTTGATGGCAATGGTAATTTGAAGGGCTATAAAGGTATTGAAGGTGCAGATAGTCTGAATCAAAGTACCAGCAGCTCTGAAACTGAAAAACAGGAAATAACCGGCATCAAGACAAGAAGCGGCGATTCATATATCTATGCGGTTGCCAACATTTCTACGGGTCTTTACCCTGTGGCGACCAGCAACGGTACTGTTGAACCAAACAAGTTGCCTATTAACTTGGATGAAGACAAAGCCTGTGCTGGTGAATATGAATTCACACTCGACCAGTTGAAAGCTTTGACATTCAATCGTAACAATCCTAACACCATTCAGATTCCAAGTGCATTCTTGATGAGTGGTGCTGTACAGGAAGGCAACCTGGTGAACATCACAACTGCAGGAACAATCGAAAATGGCGGAAATGACATCAGACTGAGACGTATTGTATCCAAGGTAAAGTTTACCATCAAGGAAAAAACAGGAGATGTCGTAAATCGTTCATTCAAACTTGCCAATTATGATATCATGAATATCGCAATGAATGGTACACTCATTGGCAGTATTGACGGTAACGATAAGAAAAAAATAAGCAATAATACAGATGTTAGCAATATCGTGGGTCTGACTCTTGGCGTAAACGATGTGGATGAAACAGGCGCAGAATACTTCGAAGCCTATTTGCCAGAAAATCTGCAGGATGCAAAACAAGACGTAAAAGTTCAGGAAATGCGAGAGGACGACAACAAGTCAAATCCTAAGGTATTCACCAATGCTCCAAAGTATGGCACATACGTAGTTTTGAAAGGCAAGTATGAAGAAACAACCAAGGATGGTTCAACCATAACTGCCGACGTAACCTACTATGTTCACTTAGGCGACTGCAGTGTAAATCACAATGACTACAATGTTGAGCGTAATTGCAATTACACCTTTAACATCACAGTGGCAGGTGTAAATAAAATCATCGTTGAAGCTACAAAAGAAGGAAACGAACAGCCTGGTGCAGAAGGTGTGGTATTGAAATATGGCAATACCGGTAAGAACCTGACTCTCGACAGTCATTACGAATATATGGTAATGCGCTTCAATCAGGCGGACATCAAAAAGCTGAAAGACTCCAAACTAGGATATTACTATCAGGTTTACGCCTTGGGCAAGAAGACAGAGCCAATAAACGTAAAAGATGAAGCAAATCCAACGACACAGGAACACCAAAAGCAGCTGAACGGTGTAGATACAAAGTGGATTGAGTTTGCAATTACAGGCAGAAATAAAAGCAAAAGTATCTATGGCGACGCAAATGACGGTAGAGGTACTCCATGTGATTATCCAGGCAAATCAGAAACCATGGATATCGAAACATTCTTGCAAATGCTGTATGCTAATGCAAAAAACGATAAGTTCTGGAATAATCGCCAATACATTGATGCGACCTGTTTCATCAGTGAGAACTACTATGACAATCTCACTTGGGACAAGTACGTTAACAACGTAGATAAGCGAGCTTTCTATGTAGCAAACAACGTATGGGTTAGCGAAGATACAAGAAGCGTATATGCCGAGGCTCAATATGGTTTGACCCAGCACAATATCCAGACCTTCTACGATAGAAGTCAGGCAGGAAGTGTTATTGCTTATGGCTGCGAAACCATCAATGACGAGGAAGGAAAAGGATTCACTGATGATGGAATAGGAGGAGATAGCGGCAATAATGCAAATCGTCAGTATATGTCTTATGGCTCTGATACATGGAATGGTCGCAGTAATATGTTGAAAGATATATTCAAAACTGATTGGCGTGGAAATGTAACAACAACTCCAAGGCAAAACTGGTCAGAATTGAAAACATATTTAAAACAGTACAAGTCGCTGGTCAAATCTTGCATGAGCCGTAATAGAGACCTGAATGGTGATGGTAAAATCTCACAAGACGAAGTGAGATGGTATGCTCCAGCTCTTGACCAATACGCAGGATTATGGATTGGAGAGGAAGCTATGGGTACAGAAGCAAAACTATACAATAAGAATACTTCAGACCTCGTAGGAGATTCTGACAGAATGTTATATTACACTTCAACATCTGGAGTAAATACTTATTTCTCGGAAGAGGGTATGGCCACCAACAATCATTTTAAAAACAAAGACTACAATTTCATACCTACACTTGTCCGCTGCGTTCGCAACTTAAAATCAAACGCAATCGGCTATGACGAGCAACCAGATAAGTTCTACTCAACAAGCGGTTATGATGTCGAACTGGACAAAGTGGATAATCAAGCCCTCAATGTCACAGGAGATCAAGGAGAGCTAAATGAGCATGAAGAACGTTCTGCAGGCAATAAACCTGCTAAATCGTTCAGAATTGCAGCCAAAACGTATCCAGAAAACAATAGTGGTGAGGCCAGTATGGAGAGTGTAGTATATGGTAGATTCAAATGCTATGGCAACTATAATGAAGAAGACAGAAAATGGAGAGTGCCAAATCAAAGAGAAATGTCTGTGATGTATTTAATCAATCCTAATTTGATCAATATGGCTTATTGCAGAACAAAATTCTCAAATATAAACTTCAGAAAGTCTTGGACATATACTTCCGTTTTTACAATGGCCACCAACTGGAGTGACTATTCGTTAGGTAAAGTCCGTTGCATCAAGGTTTTGAAATAACAAGTAAAATACAAAAGTTAAGAATCATATATCTGTAAGAGAGGAGGGAAGGAAGTTGGGAATACTTCCTCCCCCCTTTTTTTTATTATTATAAGACATTATTATCATTTACTATTATACAAATTTGCGAAAACTAGACTAGACTGGTCGTTGGGATTTTAGTTGCCGAGGTGACTCACCTGCTAAGATTCCACGACTTTTTTTTGTGCCCTGAAAATTCCACCCCCGCCAGCCGTCCTACACCCCCATTAGGCGTCCCGACGGATTTGAAATCCGTCGTAAAAAAAGGTTCGACCTATCAAACCAGGGGATTTATAATCCCCTAATCCATAACATATAATAGTTCGAACTTTTAGTCCTCCATTGAATACGTGTTCTTATTTAATGACTGAGTAGTTACCCAGAAAGACCGTGAGGCAGAGTAAGATAATAACTTTCAAACAAAAAAATCTCCCCAAAAGTTCAGGCATCTATCGCCTGGCTTATGGGGAGAACTTGTATCTGATAATTTTATGATTTCAATTGAAGCAATTGCTCATGGGTTAAGCCCGTCAGTTCCATGATAGAGTCATCATCCATACCCTTTAATAGCATTTTCTTCGCTATATCAAGACTTTTCTGATAACTACCTTTAGCTTCACCTTTGGCAAAACCTTTAGCTTCACCTTTAGCAACACCCTCATCAATACCATTCATGTAATAGCTCATTAAGACACCATAGTAATCATCGGCGGCCTTTAAGCTTTCATCATATTTCTCTTGCTCTTCCTGACTCAGACAGCGGGAATCTGCCAGTTCAGCAAGACGCTTGAAAATCTTCTTCTGTGCCGTAAACGGCATTCTCTCTAATGCTTCCATATGCTTTAATACATAAATCCATTTGTCAAAATCACTTTCACATTCTTCAGCCTTCTTGTCAAAGAAAGGAAGAGATAAATAGATGAAGCGAAAATAGCCTTGCTGGCATAATAGATGGAGCGATTGACAAAAAACGGCACCCATCTGTTCTGCATCTCGACAATGAAATGATTTCCATCATAACTTTTTTCCCCTCAAAAAACTCCCTATAAGTTCAGGCATCTATCGCCTGGCTTATGGGGAGAACTTGTATCTGATAATTTTATGATTTCAATTGAAGCAATTGCTCATGGGTTAAGCCCGTCAGTTCCATGATAGAGTCATCATCCATACCCTTTAATAGCATTTTCTTCGCTATATCAAGACTTTTGTGATAACTACCTTTAGCTTCACCTTTAGCAACACCCTCATCAATACCATTCATGTAATAGCTCATTAAGACACCATAGTAATCATCGGCGGCCTTTAAGCTTTCATCATATTTCTCTTGCTCTTCCTGACTCAGACAGCGGGAATCTGCCAGTTCAGCAAGACGCTTGAAAATCTTCTTCTGTGCCGTAAACGGCATTCTCTCTAATGCTTCCATATGCTTTAATACATAAATCCATTTGTCAAAATCACTTTCACATTCTTCAGCTTTCTTGTCAAAGAAAGGAAGAGATAAATAGATGAAGCGAAGATTGTCGGAAAAGACATCTTGACTTCCTTTTTCATACAAGGCTACATCGGTTCTGAATTTCGACACTGCATTGTCCTTTGGCATGAAATTCATGAGGCAGACGACATAGACGGGCATTAACTGATAGAGAGCAGGTTTCTGCTCGATTGTCTTTTTCCGCTGCCCGACAATAGCCTTGCTGGCATAATAGATGGAGCGATTGACAAAAAACGGCACCCATCTGTTCTGCATCTCGACAATGAAATGATTTCCATCATCGGTTTCACAATAAATATCAAAGATGCAGCCACGCAAATCTTTGGAATCTGCCAGTTGCTCTTTATCCTTGAAGGTGACATCCCTGATATGCATTTCGTCAACCAACAGGTCGTTCAAGAAACTAATCAGCAAATCCTTGCTGAATTCTTGCCCGAAGAGGCGTTTGAATCCCCAATCGGTGAAGGGGTTAATATATTTACCCATGGCAAAATATTTAGATAATTGATATCTGATGGCAAATTTACGATTTTTCTCTGAAAACTCCAAGAAAAAAACGCAAAAATTTGAAAAACCATAGAATTTACCTCTATTGGATCATAAAACTATTCCGCCTCGCTGGATATGTCGTTCATCACCCCGCCAGGCGTTTCGACGGAGGATAGGGAGATTATCTAAAAAATATCGCCCATCAGCAGGCTAACACTTGCACAACAGGTGTTGGGCGAGCGCATATCAGCTGTTATGCAAGCGCACAACACCTGTTGTGCGGCTGAAGACATAGGCATCTCCTGCTTATACCGTTAATTCTTCCGGCAACAAGCAAAGGTTACTCCGAAGACTATTAACGTAAAAACGATACAACAATGATAGTACTTACAAGATACAAAGATGATTGCAATCAATTTGTGGGACAATGTCCCACATTTTGGAACTAGTATAATTTTCATTAAAAAAGCAACCTAAAAGTTGCAACTAATCGATATTATTCATATCTTTGCATTATAAAAGCATTAAAGATATGAAGTTTGCTAGAATCATCCCTGGTTATGATCATCTCTGGGCAGTTAGAGATGAAAGTCAAAAAGCAGATGAGCTTACTCGTTTGTTTCAAAGGTGGAATAATGCCAATTATCTACTGGACTTCTTTCTAGCTAATCTTGAAGACTTACAAGGATTCTTCAATATTGAAAAAATAAGCGACGCTATTAAAGATACAATGGAAGATGCAGATGAGTTGGAAAGACTGATTCTGGAATTTCCATATACAGAACATCTAGACGAACTATTTCATCCATTAAGTCTTTCAGACAATAGAATGAGAGAATTAACTAGGGAAAAAGCAAGAAACTGGGATAGAAAGAAACATGCTAGCTGGCTTAGAATATACGCTATCAGAATAGAGCCTAATGTATATATTATCACAGGAGGTACTATTAAGCTAACAGCTAAGATGCAAGATAGAAAACATACCCAAATAGAACTTGACAAACTGAATATTTGCCGAGAATATTTAATACAGAACGGAGTGTTCGATCAAGATAGTTTTGTTGATTACATAAAGGAGGAATAAAATATGAAAGAGAAAACATTAAGATTCCTAGAGGCACATGAAAGCCATGAAGCCTCTTCATTTGTAGATGAAGCCAAGTGGAGACAGGAAAACAATGCCTGGATAAGATGGTCGCAGAGCATTGCCCTAAAAATTGTTGATTTCATGCAAGAGAACAATTTATCAAGGGCTGATATTGCTGAGCGGTTGGGATGTACGCCACAATACGTGAGTAAAATATTGTCAGGAAAGACTAACTTCTCGTTCAAAACTATTGCAGAAATTGAACGCCGACTTGGTATTTCATGTATGGAAAAAGCTTTTGCATAATGCTTGTATCGCTTATTGCCTCACTATGGCATAACATTGCCCCATACCAGGGCTATAATCTGTCATTGCCTGGCACAAAACGATACGTCGGGAGCTTTTTTTATAAAAGCACCACTCTCTTTTTTACTCTTCACTCTTCACCAAATCGGCTGAAACCCCGATAAACACTGGGGTTGCGAGAGGTGAAGAGCAGTGAAGAGTGTTTTTGAAGAAGTACGGTCAAAGTTTTTCGGGAAAAGTTTTGGAGATTAGGAGATAAAGTATTATCTTTGCCATCAGATTCAAAAACGAATAATCAAACTGAGTTATGATAGTAAGACCAAAGCGCATTTATCGCAAGCGCATACCATACGGTATGCAGAATTTTGAGGATGTCATAAAAGAGGATTGTTACTATGTGGACAAGACTCCTTTCATAGAGCAAATAGAAGAATCCAACAAGTATTTCTTCTTCATTCGCCCTCGCCGTTTCGGCAAGACACTTATCCTCTCCATGCTTGAGAATTACTATGACATCAACAAGAAAGACAAGTTTGAGGAAATCTTTGGCAAGCTTTACATCGGGCAGAATCCTACACCAGAGCATAATACATATCTCATCATCCACCTCAATTTTGCCGAGGTGGCAGCAGGATTGGATGATTATAAGGATGGACTGGACAACCATTGTCGCCTTGTGTTCAATTTCTTCTGCGACATCTATGCACATATTCTTCCTGCTGGTACCAAGGAAGGATTGCAACAGGAGCCTGATGCGGTATCCAAGTTGAGATTTCTTTGCCAGAAGTGTCAGGAGGTGGGAAAGAAGATTTATCTCTTCATCGATGAGTACGACAACTTCACCAACATGATTCTCGCCCATGAAGAGCATCTCGTGAGGTATCGCAACCAGACCCACGGAGAGGGATACCTGCGCCAGTTCTTCAACACCATCAAGGGTGCGGCTGGCAATACTCTGGGCAGAGTGTTCGTCACGGGAGTAAGCCCTGTGACCATGGACGACCTGACCAGCGGATTCAACATCGGAACCAACTACTCCCTAAGCCCAAAATTCAATGAGATGACGGGCTTCACGGAAGAAGAAGTCAGAGAGATGCTGGATTATTACAGCAGCGTCCTGCCGTTCAATCACACCACAGATGAGCTGATCAAGGTGATGAAGCCATGGTACGACAACTATTGCTTTGCCGAGGAGAGATATGGTGAGACCACCATGTACAACTCGATGATGGTGCTCTACTTCGTAGACAACTATATTGACTACGAATACCAAATCACTAAGAAGATGGTGGAGCCCAACATCCGTATCGACTATGACAAGATGCGCATGCTCATCCGCCACGACAAGGAGTTCACCCACGACGCTAGCATCATCCAGCAATTGGTGACCCAGGGATTCGTGATAGGCACGCTCAACGAGAACTTCCCTGCCGAGCGAATCAACGACCCAGACAACTTCCTCAGCCTGCTGTTCTATTTCGGCATGGTGACGATAGACGGAACATACAAGGGTGAGACCAAGTTCATCATCCCGAATGAGGTGGTGCGAGACCAGATGTACACCTACCTGCTCGACACCTACAAGGAGAATGACTTGGTATATGATAGATATAGCAAGGGTAAACTGGAGAGCAAACTGGCATACGATGGACAATTCAAGCCATACTTTGAGTATATCGCCGACTGCCTGAAGAAGTACTCCTCACAGCGAGACAAGCAGAAGGGAGAGGCTTTCGTGCATGGCTTCACCTTGGCGATGACGAGCCAGAACAAGTTCTATCGCCCTATCTCTGAGCTGGACAATGACGGCGGCTATGCCGACATCTTCCTCTCTCCGCTCTGTGACATCTACAAGGATATGGTGGATTCATATATCATCGAGTTGAAATATTGCAAGAGCCAAACCACAGATGAGCAAGTGAAAAAGCTCTTCGAGGAGGCTTCTGCTCAAATCTCCCGCTATGCGGAAAGTGATATGGTCAGAGAGGCGGTAAAGACCACAAAGCTCCACAAGCTGGTGGTCATCTACCGCGGAGCGGAAATGGTGGCTTGCGAGGAGATATAATTACCGGAGAAGAATAACAGATTCAATAAATAATAAATAATAAAAGGAAGAAAATGATGAAAGCAAGACATATCTCTTATCTTATCGCATGCATGATCATGTTATGCTGCCTGAATACCCAGGCGCAGAATGCATTCCCCTACCCTGCACTGCCTGATACGCTGCGCAACGTAGAACAGCGCGCTACCTACCTCAGCGAGCACTACTGGGACAACTATCAGTTTGCTGATACTACCCAACTGAAAAACGAGGAGATTACAGAACAGGGATTCGTCAACTTCATCGATATCCTCGCCCGTTTCAACGACGAGATCGCTCAGAAAGGCATCAGCGCCTTCACTGCCAAGGCTTACGTACAGAAGCCTGCCAAGGAGAAATTCGAGAGCCTGATAGAGCATTATTTCGACGACCCACAGTCGCCGATGAGAAACGACAGGGTATATAGCTTCTTCCTGGCTGAAATGAAGAAGTCGCCTTACTTCGATGAAGCGGAAAAGGAACGCATCGACTTCAAGTGGAAGGCGGCACGGAAAAACCTGCCAGGCACCAAGGCTACCAACCTCTCCTTCAAGCTGGAAGATGGAAAAATGCATCAGTTGACTGACTATCAGAATGAAAAGGTGATACTCTACTTCCATGATCCGGAATGCGAGAATTGCCACAAGGTTACGGCGTGGCTGAAAAAACAGACCATTCCTGCTGAATACAGAATGCTCAGAATCATTGCTGACGATCAGATAAGTGCTACTTACAGCATCAAGGCGATGCCTACGATTTACTTATTAGACAAAGGCAACATCGTGGTTTTAAAGGATTGTACGCCGGAACTGCTCATCAGCGTCATCAATAACAATTAATTAAAAAAAGAACTAGACTGGTCGTCTAAGCGACGCTCAACTTATTATCATTTACCATTATTCAATTGCATGAATTTTAAACTATCCAATTACATTATTTAATTATTCAATTACATTCTTTAATCACACTTTAAATTCACTTTCTATATTATATTTTCTATTCTACCTATTTATATTGAATCATTATCGTAAGATATTGTACTAATCATATATTCTACCTTATTTCGCCTTTGTAGAGTCGTAATGCATATTAAACTCCTCGCGAGTGTGCTCGTTTCTCTTAACTACGATCACATAGTCACCATCTTTAACTATTCCAACCTTCGCAACAAGTGTGTAATAACCATACTTACCAGACTTGCCGTAATCGCCTGTCTCGGTGATGATAATCTTGTTGCCAACTAACTGAGAGTCAAACTTGATATTTGTGCCCTCATCAAAGATTACATTCTTGTGAGTCAACTGCAACTGACCACCAGAAAGAACCTTGCATACCAGCTTCTCGTTGTTCTCACCATTGATGTTAGAGGTTTCATTTACCTCAGCACCGGTTGTCTGTGAATAACTGAGCAGTGAGAAGTTAGACTTCGTCGTAACGGTGTTGACGCGTGTTGTTGTATCGCCCGTCAAATCATCGTCAGCCGCACTGCAGCTTACTAAACCCAATGCCACCATACAAGTGATGACCATTCCAAAAAACTTTTTCATATTTTATCATTTACTAATTGTTATTCAATCATTTAAACCTGATCTCCTCTTACAAGCATCTGCCCTAAGGCAGTACTCAGGAAGACTTCTAAAAATAACCTTTCGGCCTAAATCATCTTTTACAATATACAAATGATATACAAGAATATAAAATGTACTTCCTACTTTTGTTCGAGTACAAATTTAGAGAAAAAAGTAATACGCTCCAAACTTTTTAAGTTAAATTATGTAAAGAAACAAAGCGTTTACGCACACAACAATCCTGTTACATAACAAAATGAAAGAAAAGCGAAAGAAAGATGAAAGAAAAGGGCATTAAAAAAGCGGAAACCCCGAAGGATTCCCGCTATTATTTTGGGTTGAAAAATCTCGAAGATTAGTCGAGGTTAGCCAACTTGTTGTCAGAATGAAGAACATCCTTGATCTTGTGGCTATAGAGGTCAACCATGTACTCACGAGCCTTACCGCAGTACTGACGTGGGTCGAAGTACTCTGGGTGAAGAGCCAATGTCTCACGAACACCTGCAGTGAAAGCAAGACGAGAGTCAGAGTCGATATTGATCTTGCAAACAGCGCTCTCAGAAGCCTTAGTCAACTGCTCCTCTGGGATACCAACTGCATCTGGCAACTTGCCACCGAACTTGTTGATGATATCAACATACTCCTGAGGAACTGAAGAAGAACCGTGGAGAACGATAGGGAAACCAGGAAGCTGCTCCTCAACTGCTGCCAATACGTCGAATGCCAATGGAGGAGGAACGAGGTGACCTGTCTTAGGGTCACGTGTGCACTGCTCTGGCTTGAACTTGTAAGCACCGTGAGAAGTACCGATAGAGATAGCCAATGAATCAACACCTGTACGTGTAGCGAAATCAACAACCTCCTCAGGCTTTGTATAGTGAGACTCCTCAGCTACTACGTCATCCTCAACACCAGCGAGGACACCGAGCTCACCCTCTACAGTTACACCGAACTGATGAGCGTAGTCAACAACCTTCTTTGTCAATGCAATGTTCTCCTCGTATGGAAGTGCAGAACCATCGATCATTACAGAAGAGAAACCGAAATCTACACAGTCTTTACATGTCTCGAAGCTATCACCGTGATCGAGGTGAAGAACGATCTCTGGATGGTTGCAACCCAACTCCTTTGCATACTCTACAGCACCCTCTGCCATGTAGCGGAGCAATGTAGGGTTAGCATACTTACGAGCACCCTTAGATACCTGAAGGATAACTGGTGACTTCAAATTTGAAGAAGCCTGGATGATAGCCTGGAGCTGCTCCAAGTTATTGAAGTTGAAAGCAGGAACGGCCCAACCGCCCTTGATAGCTCTTGCGAACATGTCCTTAGTGTTCACAAGACCGATTTTCTTGTAATCTACTGCCATAATTGTATTAATTTTATTGTTTTAATGAAACATTCTTTCTTTTTCCATTGATAAGGGAAAGAACTTATGGGATTCCTACCCTAACCGACTGCAAATTTACCTTTTTCTTTTGATACGACAAAATGTTAACTTACTTTTTAGCGTTTCAATCGAGTTAAAAAAGTTAATTATACCCTTTTGCACACCCCACTTCTAGCAAATTGCTAATTGCACTTTGCAATTTTATACTCTCTTACTGCATAAGCCAGCACAACCAGGAAACCGATAAACGGCACTACAAAAGGTAACACCACATGGGTGCGGTCGGCTATCAATCCCATCAGCAGGAAGCCACAACCTCCTATCGGAGTCATCATCAGAAGCGAGGATGCGCTCTTGGTAAGATTACCCAATCCCGTGAGGGCAATAGAGAATATGGTAGGGAACATGATTGCCTCGAAGAGATAATTGCCCACCAAGGCTGCCAGGGAGACAATGCCTAAATCGCAAAGTACCAAACCGATACACACTACGCTGCCGATGGCGCAGATCAAGAGCATCGTAGTGGCCTTGATGTGGCGCATCACCCAACTGCCCAGGAATCTACCTACCATGAAGAATGCCAGGGCACAAGTGAGCACGAGCGAAGCCGTACGATCCGTCATCCAATGCATGCCGGTTACGAAATTAATGAAGTAGGAATTGATGGAAATCTCCGCAATCTCATAGCATAGCAAGGCAAAGAGACCAAAGACAAACATCCTGTGATGGGCAAAAAGCTTGCCGATATTACTTCCCCGTGCCTCATCCTCGGCTGTTGTATCATGCTGGATTTCAGGCAAACTGACACGTGAGAAGACCACGGCTATAGCGAGTACCAAGACACCCAAAATGGCATAAGGTACAGCCACGTTGCCACCTTCATCGGTATTATTGAAAAGAAACTGACCGATGCAAAATGTAGCGAAGATACTACCCAAGCCATTAAAAGACTGCGAAAGGTTCAGGCGGCTGGTAGCTGTCTCCCTGGCTCCCAATTCCGTTACGTATGGATTGGCTGCCGTTTCCAGGAAGACCAATCCACAGCCGATAATGAAGAGGCAAAGTAAAAATGCATAGAAACTGCCGATTGCTGCTCCTGGGACAAAAAGCAATGAGCCCAATCCAAAGAGCAACAATCCAAAGACTACACCCCTGCGATAGCCATACCTATTAATAAAGATACCCGCAGGTATCGCCATCAGGAAATAACCCAGATAGGTGGTAACCTGAATGAGGGCTGAATGGGTAATACTAATATGCAGAGCATTCTGGAAATGCTTGTTCAGCACATCCAGAATGGCACGAGCAAAGCCCCACAAGAAGAAGAGCGACGTTATCAATATGAAAGGGACAAGATATTTCTTGTCAGCTGTTTGTTTCGAATCTGTTTCTTTTGTCAACATTTACTTTTCTATTTATTCATCTAAAAAGATATTTCTGTTCATTTTAAAGAGACTATCGGAAGATAATCCTTACTTTTCATCATAGTAGAAATAACCGAAATCTGCATATCCACTCTTTTCCTTACCTTCTGCAAACATGCCGAGAACTACGCCCGTAAATCCGCCGGCGACCTCTGTACTCATCAGGCTACAGTTCATGGAAGCCAACTCATGGAATCGCTTTCCATCAAGCGAATAGTCGAAGAAATACATCTCGCCATTGCTTCTGATGCGCAACTTGACCGAACCCTTGCGCAGGCGAGGCACGCTCTTCACCACATAGTCGATGCTCTTCAGCTTGCAGCGCAATGCCACCTGCTTCTGGGATACAAAAAAGTCGAGATGACCGTCGTTGATCTGATAGACAGACAGACCTGCCTCTACCTCCCCCTTCGTGACAACATCCGTCTCCAGGGAGAAGCTGGCACTCTCCTGTCGGCGTCCTACGAAGGTAGGCTGCTGATTTTCCGTCAAGGTTCCATGAGGATAAAGACGCACGAAGTACTTCTCTTCCACAGCCATCGTATCATTGCGGAGATAGTTGCCCGGAATAGGATTCTGCAATTGCACCCATTCGAAAGCTCCTGTCGCAGGCGCATCCTCGGCATCCGCTTCCAGATGCTTCTCCAGAAGGACACTTGGCAAGGTATTAGCCTTCACCAGAGTATCGATAGGCATCCCACCATTCACTACAGGCCACTCACCTTCCTTCCACTCCACAGGAGCCAGATAGGTCTCTCTACCCAAGTGATGATAAGAACCGCCATAGTTGCGGTATGCCAGGAACACCATCCACCAGTTGCCATCTCCTGCCTGTACTAAGTCGCCATGCCCCGTACCCTGAATATGCTTCGTCTGTCCCAGTCTGCTACAGTTGGTCAGTATCGGATTATTGGGATTACTCTCGTATGGACCTTCTATATTCCGGCTTCTGGCGATGGTAAGACGATGCGCCAGTTCAGTTCCACCTTCTGAGATAAGAAGATAGTAATAACCGTCCTTTTTATAAATATGTGGACCTTCCGGATAGCGGCCGCCATCGCCCTGCCATAGTTGCTTGCTTTCTGTAAGCTGTTCGCCAGTCTTTGGATTGATCTCGCAGAGCCAGATGGCATCGCCCGGATTGCTCACCATATAGCACTTGCCGTTCTCGAAATAGAGCGACGGGTCTATGCCCTGCTGCTTCAACCAAACAGGTTCGCTCCAGGGGCCACGAGGATCTGTAGCAGTAACAAAGAAGTTGCCGCCATTGCCCACATTCGTAGTTATCATATAATAGGTACCCTCGTGATAGCGAATGGTTGGGGCATAGATGCCGAGCCAAGAACTAGCCCCCTTCAAGGGAATCTGGCTTTCACGATCAAGAACGTTACCAATCTGCTGCCAATGCACCATATCCTTGCTCTGGAAGATAGGAACGCCCGGAAAATACTGGAAGGATGAGTTGACAAGATAGAAAGTATCTCCTACCCGACACACGGACGGGTCGGGATGATAACCTGGAATCACCGGATTACGATACTCCTGTGCCGAAATCGGCAGCCATGCCAGCATCAGCATCCATACAAATAAAAATAGGTTTTGTCTATTCATAAGGAATTCGTTTAAATTGGGAACAAAGGTAAGGCTTTTTGATGAGATTTCCAAACAATCCTGGTGTTTTTTATTATTTATGCTAAATAAAAATGTTTTGAGCATCAGTACAATCTCCGTTCATAGACTTTGAACGGCGGTTCAAGGTCACTGAACGGCGGTTCAAAGTCACTGAACAGAGATTCAACGTCTATGAACGAAGATTTGACCTAGAAGCAAAAACATTTATTCCCAATATCAGAAAGTTTCTACCTTAAGAGGAAACATCATCATTCCTTCGGAATCAGGACAGCTCCCTCCTGCTTCTTTCCGTCCATCAATATTCTCATCGGATGCTCAAAACGCACATGGCGCACATACTGCGTTTCTTCCACGGCAGGCATCGCATCCAAAATCTCCTTATTCACAAAGCCTCCTTCTTCGGTATTGGTGTCTACCGTGAAGTAACCCACGCCAAAAGAGGTGAGGTTCTGGAAGAAATGAGTGCCTTGGCTCGGGTCGATATTATAGTTCTTCAATGCTACTTCCACGATGACCCGGGCAGCACTGATATGCGGCCATTTGACAGGAACTCCGAGATAATGATCGCTGGAGCCCCAGCGTCCAGGTCCTATCAGCACATAGTTCTTGCCATCGGCAAGGAACTTGCGATTGATGCGTTCGATGTCATCAGCCACATAAAAGTTGTTCATCGCAGAGAAGTTATCATCATACTTCACGTAAACCACATCTACAATATCCTCGCTGATACCATGCCCCAGGGAATTGTGCGAACGGAGCAGACAGTCGGTATCCGGTATCGCCTTCACATCCTCGTCGAGCATCTCCTTGGCATCCACTATCGGACGAATCTGAAGCAGATAGAACTCACAGGTTCTGTCATTGTTGATATTGCAGGCAAACTCGATTTCCACAGGACGGCGCATCGCCTCGGAACCAAACTTCATTGACATCTGCATCAGTTCCGGTAATGGTACCACCTCATGCTGGAGCACACTGGCGAAGGTAATCAGTTTTCTGCCCGTTTCATACACTCCATCATTGATAACCTGATCGTATGGGTCGAAAGTAGAAGCTATATAGGTAAGACTCTGGTCTTCCACGGCATCCTTCACCCGAAGCTTGAGGATATTGAAGCCGTCATCTACCTTGAAATCATCACCTACATGCTTCATATCGAGGGCATAGAACTGGGTCTGCGTATCACGCAACGCCATCTCCGGTTCCGAAGTCTGCAGTACCTGATGAGGATGATAAGGACAGACGCGCAGGGTCTGACCGCCATCCACGATATACTTACCCAATCCGAGGGCAAGACTGGCTATACCTTCCTCAGCCTCCTCATCGCCGATAGGATAATAGTTGAGCGAACGGAGCACGCCACTCATCGTTGGATAGAAGCGGGTGCCATAATCCTTACCCACCACCTGCTGCAGGATAACCGCCATCTTTTCCTGGTCGATGACATTGCTGGTGGCTGTCATATACGCCTTGGAATCACGATAGAATACAGAAGCATACACGCCCTTGATGGCACATGCCAACATCTGGAGCATCTGATACTTATCCTCCAGATAAGGAATCATATAGGTGGAATAGATGCCGGCGAAAGGCTGGTAGTGCGCATCCTCAAGAAGCGAACTGGAACGGATGGCTATAGGACTCTTCGTGGCCTCGAAGAAGGTGAAGAAGTCGGCTATCAGGGAATCCGGCAACTGCGCATGCAGGAAGTGCTTCAATATCTCTTCATCGCTGGCATCGCTCAGCGCTATCGGATAAAGGTTGTTATTCATCATGAATGCATCAAAGATGTCGGTACAGAGCACCACCGTCTTCGGAATCTGCACGGTGGCATTCTCATACTGGTTGAACTCAGGATGACGCTTGATGATATTGTCGAGGAAAGCAAGGCCCCTACCCTTACCACCCAGGGATCCTTCTCCAATGCGGGCAAAGTGGGCATACTTATCAAACTTCATTCTATCAAACACGGCTACCACACCCAAATTCTTCATATGACGATATTGCACAATCGCATCAAAGATAATCTGTCTGTGAGCATCTACATCCTGAAGTTTCTCCCAGGTAACGTGCTTCAGGAAAGCCGATACCGGGAATATGGCACGGGCACAAAGCCAGCGGCTCATGTGATTGCGGCTGATATGATAGAGCATCGAATCGTTGGGGATGTTGAAGATATTATCCTGCAGCTCCTTCAGGCTTCTGATGCGCATGATTTCCTCATGGGTTTTCGGATCTCGGAAGATGAAATCGCCAAACCCCATGTGCTCCTCCATCAAACGGCGCAAGTCCACACTCATCTTCTTGGAGTTCTTGTCTACAAAGCGGAAGCCTTCTGCTTCTGCCTTGGCACGGTTATCACTCTCAGAACTCTCGAGGATAAGGGGCACAAAAGAGTCATTCTTTCTGATATAGCGGAAAAGCTGCAAACCTGCATCCGGACATTTCTCACGACCAAAGGTATCTGTGCCATACTCTGGTTTGACTTCCTGTTCAACTTCATTTCCAAAAGCTTTGGCTGCACTTTTCAACGGGAATCGGGCATCACTGATGACGCCAAGGGTGTTATTGGAATACTTATCATACAGTTTCTTCGCCTCTTCATAAGTACGAGCCAATACCACCTTCGGACGACCACGCATACGCATGGTGGCAGCATGCCGGTTCAAGGCTTCCTTGGAGAAGTTCTTACTCTGCTCCAGAATATAATTATAGAGGTTAGGCAAGATGGAGCTATAGAAGCGGATGGAATCCTCTACAAGAAGAATCATCTGTACACCAGCCTCCCGGATATCATGCTCAAGATTCATCTTATCCTCAATCAACTTGATGATGGAAAGAATCAAGTTGGTATTACCCAACCAGCAGAAGACATAATCGAAGATGCTCAAATCCTCGTTCTGCATTCGCTTGGTAATGCCATGAGAGAATGGAGTAAGAACTACACAGTGAATATTAGGAAACTTGCCCTTGATGTCACGGGCCACATCAAAGGCATCATTATCCGCATTACCTGGCATACAGATTACCAGGTCGATCACAGTTGAACGCAATACTTGCGTAGCCTCCTCCGTGGTAGAAACCTGAGTAAAAGTAGGCGGATAACGAAGGCCAAGTTCCATATACTCATTATATATCTTCTCCTCGATTCGCCCATCATCTTCAAGCATGAACGCATCATAAGGGTTAGCTACAATCAACACATTGTAGATACGACGCATCATAAGATTGACAAACGATACGTCTTTCAAGTAGAACTTATTCCACTCTTGAGGTACATTATTCTCCATTTCTATTGCTATTTATTCTGCAAAGATACTGATTTTCTGATATTTCCTTGCATTTTTCATCATTTTTTTATATATTTGCAACCAAAATATCGAGAAGTTATGAAAAGAAGATTATTAATCATAGCATTATTGAGTACATTTTTATGTATACCATGTTGCGGCCAGAAGCATCAACGTGGCAAGGCATCCTATTACTCTAAACGAGCTACAGGAGCCAGGTCAGCAAGCGGACAGAGAATCCATCACGACAACCTGACGTGTGCACACCAATATTATCCCTTCGGTACGATGCTGAAAGTTACCAACCTCAGAAATGACAAGAGTGTAATCGTAGAGGTCATCGACCGAGGACCTTTCGGAAGAGGCCGAATTATCGACCTTTCCTGGGCTGCTGCCAAGAAACTGGATATGATTTCACAGGGTGTAGCAACGGTCAAGGTGGAAAGACTGGATAACCCTGTTCCTTTCAAGCCTGAGCAAACCAAGCTCCCGAAGGTTGATTTCGAAATGGCTGAATTTGAACCTGACCATTATTTCGAAAAGAAAGAAATGGCAAGGGAGCAAGCTGAAACCAAGGTCGAGGCTAAGGAAAAAGTACAGACTAAGGAAAAAGCAAAGGAAAAGGAAAAAGCAAAGGAAAAGGAAAAAGCAAAGGAAAAGGAAAAAGCCCCTAATCATCGCCATACGCCTTGAACCAACGGTCACCGGCCTAATGGAAAAGCAAAGAACAGAAGCTCCTAGCACAAGGTACCCCCCTGGGCAAACCAGCTAAGCTCTGTGCACTCTGTAAGGGCAAAAGCTTAATATCCCCAAAAGAAAAAAAGCAAGAACTAGCATAAAAGCCGGTTCTTGTTTTTTTTTATTTTATTTTGCAACTACTATGATTCTTATCTCTTAGTGGGAATGTTAAACTCGTTGACCTTCGAGATGGATTTACCCTCATGAATGACACTCACACAGAATCTAGCCATTCCATCCTTCAACTTCTTGTCCGCTTTCACCATAGCCGTGTATCTGACACCCGAGCCAGGCAATATCTTCTCAACATGAATGCTTTGTGAAATAAAGATATGCTTGTTTCCTGTGGTTTCAAGTACAGTAGGTACAACATCATAAACCGGAAACTTGCCGCGGTTGACAATCTCAAATATCACCTTGCAGATCTCATTCCTATTCAAACAATTATCCTCGTTGGAATCAACGAATCGGGCATTCACAATCTCTAGGGTTGTAGAATAAGAAAGACGGGCGCCAAGCTCCTCTACGGTAGCAGTTGGCATCGAAGTAGTCGGCTTCTGGGCACTATAATCTCCGGTATAGTCCTTTCCCTGAAAATCATATAAACGATCGTCTCCTCCATTATTGGAATCGAAAATCTCTGGGTTATCTATTACAGGAGCATTGCTATAATCGCTTCCGGATCTGCTATAATCAGTAGAAGGAATACTATAGTCATAAACTTCATTCCCCCCATAATGTGAAGAGCGGTTGCCACTAGGGTTTGTAGGATATCGGCGTGACGAACCCGGATAATCCGAGCGTCTTTCTATCCTATCCTGCCGATAAGCAGCATCACGATCAGCCTGCGCTTTATCAGCCTGGCTTCCTATAACAGCACCTATGGCTGCTCCTCCAGCCATACCGATGATAGTTCCCATATCTGATCCCCAAGGACCACCAGACAAACCACCGATGGCAGACCCTAAGATTGAACCAATGGAACCTCCGGCATAAGCTCCACTGCCTGTATATGTATCGCAGCTACTCAACACCAAGGAAGAGCAAAGCATCAAAAATATCATCTTTTTCATATCATATCTTTTTAAATTCTTCTGCAAAAATACAACTATTTAGTTGAATATTCAAGCCAGAATCCCTAAATAACCTTAGGGATTCCCCTAAAACAAAGAAAACAGTATTCGCAAAAAAAAGCGCCTCTGTCTAACGACAGAAGCGCTATATATAGTGAGATCTTTTGTAACTTATTCAGCTGCAGCCTCCTCAGTTGCAGGTGCCTCAGTTGCAGGAGCCTCCTCAGCCTTTGTTGCCTTGCGACTACGGCGAGTCTTCTTAGCAGCCTTAGGAGTCTTAGCCATGTTCTCATCAAAGTCAACGAGCTCGATGAAAGCAATCTCAGCTGCGTCACCCTGACGGGTACCCAACTTGATTACGCGAGTGTAACCACCAGGACGGTTAGCTACCTTCTCAGCTACCTCACCGAAGAGAGCCTTAACGGCATACTTGTTCTGAAGATAACGGAAAACAACACGACGTGATGTAGTTGTATCATTCTTTGAACGAGTGATTAATGGCTCAACATACTTCTTAAGAGCCTTTGCCTTTGCGAGGGTCGTAGTGATTCTTTTGTGCTCGCTCAAAATAAGAGATGAAGCCATGTTAGCCAACATCGCGTTACGATGAGAAGCAGTACGACCTAAATGGTTGAATTTTTTATTGTGTCTCATTTTAATTTTTGTTCTTTTTGGACAAAGGATGCATTAAGCATCCTTGTCTAATTTATACTTTGAAATATCAGTTCCAAAAGACAGATTCAGACTCTCGAGCAAATCATCAAGCTCTGAGAGCGATTTCTTACCGAAGTTGCGGAACTTCAAGAGGTCAGTCTTATTATACTGTACCAAATCACCAAGTGTCTCAACATCAGCTGCCTTCAAGCAGTTTAGAGCACGAACGCTGAGGTTCATGTCTACGAGACGAGTCTTAAGTAACTGGCGCATATGAAGAACTTCTTCATCAAACTCTTGATTGTTCTCCTGATCTGGGCTTTCAAGAGTGATCTTCTCATCAGAGAAAAGCATGAAATGATAAATAAGAATCTTCGCAGCCTCTTTCAGTGCATCCTTAGGACTAATGGAACCATCTGTCGTAACCTCAAGAACGAGCTTATCATAATCGGTCTTTTGCTCAACACGATAAGGTTCAACTGCGTACTTTACATTACGAATAGGGGTGTAGATGGAATCGATTGGGAGAACGTTAACATCTGTGCAGAATTGACGATTCTCATCAGCAGGAACGTAACCACGACCCTTGTTAATAGTCAAATCGATCTGCATCGAAGCTTTGGCATCTAAATGACAAATCACCAAATCAGGGTTTAACACTTCAAATCCAGTCAGATACTTACCAATGTCACCAGCTTTGAATTCTGTAGAATTCTCAACGGTGATACTAACTTTCTCATTCTCGAATTCTTCTACTACTTGCTTGAATCGAACTTGTTTGAGATTCAAGATAATGTTGGTAACATCTTCCTTCACACCAGGAACTGAAGAGAACTCGTGCTCAACACCCGCAATACGGATGGTGTTCACTGCGTAACCCTCCAATGATGAAAGGAGAATGCGGCGCAAGGCGTTACCAATGGTCACGCCAAAGCCAGGCTCCAAAGGACGGAATTCAAATTTTCCGAACTGGTTATCAGCCTCCAGCATTACTACTTTATCAGGTTTTTGAAATGCTAATATCGCCATTAATTTAATGATTTATTTAGAGTACAACTCAACGATTAACTGCTCCTTGATATTCTCTGGAATGTCAGCACGCTCTGGCTTGTGCAAGAACTTGCCGCTCTTTGAATTATCATCCCACTCGATCCATGGGTACTTGCTATGGTTGAAACCTGCAAGTGCTGCTTCAATAACTTCGAGAGACTTAGACTTCTCACGAACAGCAACAACCATACCTGGCTTAACTGCAAATGAAGGGATATTAACTACCTTGCCATCAACAGTGATGTGCTTGTGACCAACCAACTGACGTGCAGCAGCACGAGTAGGAGCGATACCAAGACGGAACACCACATTATCGAGACGGCACTCAAGGCTCTGAAGAAGAACCTCACCAGTAATACCTTCAGCCTTTGCTGCCTTCTCAAACATATTACGGAACTGACGCTCTAATACACCGTAAGTGTACTTAGCCTTCTGCTTCTCTGCCAACATGACACCGTACTCAGACATCTTGCGACGACGGTTGTTGCCATGCTGTCCAGGAGGGAAGTTTCTCTTGGACAAAACTTTGTCTGCGCCGAAGATTGGCTCACCAAAACGACGCGCAATTTTAGATTTCGGACCTATATATCTAGCCATAATATTAATAAAATGCTATATTGTTTGTATCAATGAATGCTATTATACACGACGACGCTTTGGAGGGCGACACCCGTTGTGTGGTAATGGAGTAACGTCTACAATCTCAGTAACCTCGATACCTGCACCGTGTACGGCACGGATAGCAGACTCACGACCGTTACCTGGACCCTTAACGTACGCCTTAACCTTGCGAAGACCAAGATCAAAAGCTACCTTAGCACAATCCTCAGCTGCCATCTGAGCAGCATATGGAGTATTCTTCTTAGAACCACGGAAACCCATCTTACCAGCAGAAGACCAAGAGATAACCTGACCCTCGTTATTAGCAAGAGATACAATAATGTTGTTAAATGAGCTATGTACGTGAAGCTGACCCAATGCGTCAACACGTACGTTTCTCTTCTTAGATGTTGCTTTTTGCTTTGCCATAATTAATTTCCTCCTTAGAATTACTTAGTAGCCTTCTTCTTATTAGCAACAGTCTTCTTCTTACCCTTGCGAGTACGAGCATTATTCTTGGTGCTCTGACCGCGAACAGGAAGACCATTACGATGTCTAACTCCACGATAGCAACCAATATCCATCAGTCGCTTAATGTTCATTTGGATCTCAGAACGGAGATCACCTTCAACCTTGAACTCAGCGCCGATAATTTCACGGATCTTGGCTGCCTGATCGTCAGACCACTCGCTGACTTTCAGGTCACGGCTTACACCTGCCTTATCCAATATCTTTGCTGAACTACTTCGACCAATACCGTAGATATAGGTCAATGCGATTTCGCCACGCTTATTCTGGGGCAAATCTACTCCAACAATTCTTATTGCCATTGTTTAATAAAAAATTAATAAATTAATACCTTTGCGTTAAAAGCGGTGCAAAAGTACAACTTTTTTTTTTAACAGCCATACTTTTACAGAACTTTAACATTAACCCTGACGCAATTTCATCTTAGGGTTCTTCTTGTTGATAACGAAGAGACGACCCTTACGACGTACAATTTTGCAATCAGCTGAACGCTTCTTCAATGATGCTCTTGTCTTCATAACCTTATATGTGATAATTATTTGTATCTAAAAACAATTCTACCCTTTGTCAAGTCATATGGACTCATTTCCACCTTAACTTTATCACCAGGTAAAATCTTAATGTAATGCATTCTCATCTTACCAGAGATGTGGGCAGTAATGTCGACACCATTCTCTAATTCAACGCGGAACATCGCATTTGATAATGCCTCTACAATTGTTCCATCTTGCTCAATAGCGGCCTGTTTTGCCATAATTAAAAATTTTGTCCTTCTAAATGTTCAACTTCTACGAATGAAGATAAAATTTCAGCTTTACCTTTTCGAACAACAATAGTATGCTCGTAATGAGCAGCCGGTTGACGATCTCTAGTAACTATACTCCATTTATCTGGTAGCATACCAATTTGACGGTCGCCCATAGTTATCATCGGCTCGATGGCTAAGCACATGCCTTCCTTTAACAAAATACCAGAGCCCCTACTACCATAATTACGTACCGGAGGATCCTCATGCATATCCTTGCCAATGCCATGACCTGTTAACTCCCGCACAACTCCATAGCCATATTGTTGACAATGGCTCTGTACAGCGTAACCAATATCACCCAAATGTTTTCCTACTACAGCCTGTTCGATACCTAGATATAAAGATTCTTTAGTCACCTTAAGAAGTTGCTTAACATCAGAAGATATTTCTCCAACGGCAAAAGTATAACAACTATCTCCATTGAAGCCATTCAAAAGAGTTCCACAGTCGATGGAAATGATATCACCATCATTGAGAACGTCCTTTTCACTAGGAATGCCATGTACAACCACATCATTGATAGATGTACATATACTAGCGGGAAAAGGCTCTCCATATGGATTAGGAAAATTCTTAAACGTTGGAATTGCCCCGTGATCACGGATAAACTCCTCTGCTATCCTATCCAAATGGAGAGTCGTTACACCTGGTTTTATATGTTTACCTAATTCAACAAGTGTTTTACCAACTAACTGGTTAGCTTGTCGCATCAGGTTAATTTCATCCTCTGTCTTCAGAAATATCTTCATTTCAAAAGATAAAGATTAATATGCTGCAACACCACCCTGACGAGTATGACCAGAATTGAGAAGGCCATCATAGTGGCGCATAAGCAAATGACTTTCGATCTGCTGTAAAGTATCAATAACGACACCTACCAAAATCAACAGAGAAGTACCTCCGAAGAATTGTGAGAAGGCCTGCTGCACATCGAGAAGTCCTGCAAGAGCAGGCATAATCGCAATAAATGCAATAAATAATGAACCTGGTAAAGTAATACGAGACATTACGGTATCAATGTACTCAGCTGTATCCTTTCCTGGTTTAACACCTGGAATGAAACCATTATTGCGTTTCATATCCTCTGCCATCTGGGTAGGATTCAATGTAATCGCAGTATAGAAGTATGTAAATGCAATAACCAAGATTACATAAACAACATTGTAAAGCAAACTACGATTATCCATCAACTGCTGAACAACGCTACTAGCATTCTCAGACTGATAGCGAACTATAGCCAATGGAATAAACATCAAAGCCTGAGCAAAGATGATAGGCATTACGTTAGCAGCAAAAAGCTTCAAAGGAATGTACTGACGTGCACCACCATACTGCTTATTACCAACCAAACGCTTAGCGTATTGAACAGGGATTTTACGTGTTCCCTGCACCAAAAGAATTGAAGCACAGACAACAGCATAAAGAATCAGAATCTCTACGATAAACATAATCAAACCACCAGCGGAGATAGCCTGCAAACGCGAAGTAACCTCTTGAACGAATGCCTGAGGCAAACGTGCGATGATACCAATCATAATAATCAGAGAGATACCATTTCCAACACCCTTATCAGTGATACGCTCACCAAGCCAAAGGATGAACATACTTCCTGCTGCAAGAATGATAGTAGCTGGAATCATAAAGACTGTCCAGCTAATACCAGTTGCAAGAGCATTAGCAGCCTGCATCTTCAAATTCAAGAGGTAACTAGGAGCCTGAAAGACCAGAATGGCTACAGTCAGGACTCTAGTATACCATTGTATTTTCTTGCGGCCGCTCTCGCCCTCTCGCTGCATCTTCTGGAAATAAGGTACAGCGACAGCAAGAAGCTGCATTACAATTGAAGCTGAGATATAAGGCATAATTCCCAATGCGAAGATAGACGCATTAGAAAATGCACCACCAGAGAACATGTCCAAAAGCGACATAAGACCGCCAGAGGTCTGCGACTGTAATTTTTCCAACATGCTCGGATTAATGCCAGGAAGCACCACAAACGAGCCAAAACGGTAAATAGCCGTAAACAGAAGAGTGATGAGGAGTCTCTGACGGAGATCCTCTATCTTCCAACAGTTCTTTAGTGTCTCAATAAACTTTTTCATTTACTTAGATTATAGTTGCGTTACCACCTACTGCCTTGATTGCTTCTTCGGCAGTCTTTGAGAAAGCATTAGCTTCAACTTCCAATTTTGCTTTAAGTTCACCGTTACCGAGAACCTTAACGAGCTCCTTACCATTGGTAAGAGCAGCAGCCTTAAGTTCCTCAATACCGATCTTTGTAAGGTTCTTTGCTTCAGCAAGAGCCTGAAGAGTTGAAAGGTTTACTGCGAAGTACTCCTTATGGTTGATATTCTTGAATCCAGCCTTTGGAACACGACGCTGCAATGGCATCTGACCACCTTCGAAACCAATCTTTCTCTTATAACCAGAACGAGCCTTGGCACCCTTGTGACCACGTGTAGAAGTACCACCGAGACCAGAACCTGGACCACGACCAATACGACGACGTGAATGGGTAGAACCTGCAGCAGGTTTCAAATTATTTAATTTCATAATCGTTCCTAATTTATAAAGATTAATTAATCAACTACACTTACGAGGTGATGAACCTTACGGATCATACCACGGTTGCTAGGAGTATCCTCTACTTCAACAACCTGAGAAATCTTGTGGAGACCAAGACAAGCGAGTGTACGCTTCTGATCTACTGGAGCACCGATTTTACTCTTAATCTGCTTGACTTTAATTGTTGCCATATTCGATATTTCCTAATTAACCGTTAAATACTTTATCCATACTGATACCACGCTCACCTGCCACTGTGTATGCATCACGCATCTCAGCAAGAGCAGCAATAGTAGCCTTTACAAGGTTGTGGGCATTTGAAGAACCCTTAGACTTTGCAATGACATCCTTGATACCAACGCTCTCAAGAACAGCACGCATAGCACCACCGGCCTTCAAACCTGTACCGGCAGCAGCTGGCTTAATGAGAACCTTTGCACCACCGAATGCAGTCTCAACCTCGTGAGGAACTGTACCCTTGAGTACAGGAACCTTAACCAAGTTCTTCTTTGCAGCCTCAGTGCCCTTAGCGATAGCAGCTGTAACCTCACCTGCCTTACCAAGACCGTAGCCGATTACGCCATTACCGTCACCAACAACGACGATAGCAGCGAATGTGAAAGTACGACCACCCTTAGTAACCTTAGTTACACGGTTGATAGCAACCAAGCGATCCTTAAGTACTTCTTCGTTATTTACTTTTACTTTATCCATTGCCATAATCGTTTAAAATTTAAGACCACCGTTACGAGCACCCTCAGCCAACTGCTTAACGCGACCATGGTAAAGATAACCATTACGGTCGAAAACTACTGCCTCAACGCCAGCAGCCTTTGCCTTCTCAGCAATGAGCTCGCCAACCTTAGTTGCCTGCTCCTGCTTAGGCATCTTCTCCAAACCAAGTGAAGAAGCTGATGCAAGTGTAGTGCCTGTCAAATCGTTAATAACCTGAGCGTAAATCTGCTTGTTAGAGCGGAATACACTAAGACGTGGACGCTCAGCTGTACCGTTCACACTCTTACGAATGCGGAACTTTATCTTAATTCGTCTTTCTACTTTCTTTGTTGTCATAATCGTGAATAATTAAAATTACTTAGCTGAAGCACTCTTACCAGACTTTCTGCGAATAACTTCACCCTTAAAGAGAATACCCTTACCCTTATAAGGCTCAGGCTTGCGGAAAGAACGAATTTTTGCACAAACGAGTCCCAACAACTGCTTGTCACATGACTCCAATGTCAAGATTGGGTTCTGGTTTCTTTCAGACTTAGTCTCAACCTTAATCTCCTTAGGCAACTGGATGAAAATAGGGTGAGTGTAACCCAAAGCAAACTCAATAAGGTTGCCCTGGTTAGAAACACGATAACCAACACCTACCAATTCCAAAACCTTTGTATAACCAGCGCTAACACCAACAACCATGTTGTGGACGAGAGAGCGATACAAACCGTGGAAAGCCTGCTTCTGCTTAACATTTACAGGACTATTTTCATCGATTTCAAAGCTAATATGACCATCTGCATTGATAAACTTGATAGATGGATCAATCCACTGAGAAAGTTCACCCTTAGGGCCCTTTACTGTACAAACGTGTGAATCGTTGTCATAGTTTACAGTAACACCTGCAGGGATACTAATTGGCAATTTTCCTATTCTAGACATATAAAAGCCTCCAATTAATAAATATAGCAAAGAACCTCGCCACCGATCTTAAGATCAGAAGCCTCTTTGTCTGTCATTACACCTTTGGATGTAGATAAGATTGCGATACCTAATCCGTTAATAACTCTAGGCATGTCCTTGTAACCAGTGTACTTACGCAAACCTGGAGTAGACACGCGCTTCAAACACTTGATAGCGTTTTGCTTTGTAGTTGGGTTGTACTTCAAGGCAACCTTGATTGAGCCCTGAGGACCATCCTCTACAAACTTGTAGTTGAGGATGTAACCTTTCTCGAAGAGGATCTTTGTAATCTCTTTCTTCAAGTTAGACGCAGGAACTTCAACAACACGGTGATGTGCCATGATTGCGTTTCTGAGTCTTGTCAGATAATCTGCTATTGGATCTGTCATAAAATATAAATGTTTAATTAATCGGGACTACCCCGACAATATTAAATAAAAAAATTCTTTGCCTTTAAAGATTACCAGCTAGCCTTCTTTACACCAGGAATCAAACCAGCAGAAGCCATCTCACGGAACTGGATACGAGAAAGACCAAACTGGCGGATATAACCCTTAGGACGACCAGTGATCTTGCAACGGTTGTGAAGACGGATAGGGTTTGCATTCTTTGGAATAGCCTGAAGCTTACGAGCTGCCTCGTATGCTTCGGCTGGATCATTAGAAGTTGCAATAATCTTTTTCAGAGCTTCGCGCTTTTCAGCGTAACGAGCTACAAGCTTTGCACGCTTAATCTCGCGAGCTTTCATTGATTCTTTTGCCATATCTCTTAATCTTTATTTGCGTTCTTGAATGGAAGACCGAAAGCCTTCAAAAGAGCAAAACCTTCCTCGTCTGTCTTAGCAGTTGTTACGAAGGTAATGTTCATACCCTGAATACGATCAATCTCATCGATATTGATCTCTGGGAAGATGATCTGCTCTGTGATACCCAATGTGTAGTTACCACGACCATCAAACTTGCTCTCAATACCCTTGAAGTCGCGGATACGAGGAAGAGAAACACGAACGAGTTTCTCCAAGAACTCGTACATACGCTCACGACGCAATGTTACCATAACACCGATAGGCATCTTCTTACGAAGCTTGAAGTTTGCGATATCCTTCTTAGAATATGTAGCAACAGCCTTCTGACCGGTGATAGCAGTAATCTCATTGATAGCTACGTCAACAAGCTTCTTGTCCTGAGTAGCGTCACCGAGACCCTGGTTGATGACAATCTTCTTCAATACTGGAATCTCCATAGCAGAAGAATAGTTGAACTGCTTCTGAAGAGCTGGTGCGATTGTCTCCTTATATACTTTCTTTAACTGTGCTGTATCCATTACTTGATTTCCTCCCCTGACTTTTTAGCGATGCGAACAACGTTTTTACCCTCATGCTTGATAGCAACGCGAGTAGCCTTGCCACTCTTAGGATCGATCAAACTCAAATTTGAGATATGAATAGGAGCCTCCTGCTTTACGATGCCTCCCTGAGGATTCTGAGCAGATGGCTTAGTGCTCTTAGATACCATGTGCACACCCTCAACGATGGCACGGTTCTCGTCAACGAGGACCTTGAGCACCTTACCTGTCTTGCCCTTATCAGCACCGGCAATAACGATAACGGTATCGTCTTTCTTAATATGTAACTTACTCATTACTTTTTACTTTTTTAATATTAAAGAACCTCAGGTGCCAAAGAAACGACTTTCATATTAACTGCACGAAGCTCACGAGCAACAGGACCGAAGATACGGCTACCACGAAGCTCACCTGCATTGTTGAGCAATACACAAGCGTTATCGTCGAAACGGATATATGAACCGTCAGGACGACGAATCTCCTTCTTTGTGCGAACAATCAAAGCCTTTGATACTGCACCCTTCTTCAAATCACTTGATGGCATAACGTTCTTGACAGCAACGACAATTACGTCACCAACACTTGCGTAACGACGGCCTGTACCACCGAGAACTCGAATGCAGAGAGCCTCGCGAGCGCCGCTGTTATCACATACTGTAAGTCTTGATTCAGTCTGTATCATAATTACTTAGCTTTTTCTACGATTTGTACTAATCTCCATCTCTTTGTCTTAGACAGAGGACGAGTTTCCATGATCATAACTGTATCACCTACGTTAGCCTCATTGTTCTCGTCATGCGCATGGTACTTCTTTGTCTTCTGGACAAACTTACCATAAATAGGGTGCATCTCCTTGAACTTAGCTGCAATAACAATGGTTTTATCCATCTTGTTGCTGATAACAACACCCTGTCTTACTTTTCTTAAATTTCTTGTTTCCATCTGGACCATTATTATTTGTTAAGTTCTCTCTGACGAAGTTCAGTTTTCATACGTGCGATATCACGACGAGCAACCTTAATCTCTGATGGATTCTCAAGTGGAGTAACATTGTGGTTGATCTTCTTCTTGTTCAAAGCGTCAACAGCTGCCTCCAACTTCTCAACCAATTCCTTGGTCTCGATATTTTTAATTTCTGCAATCTTCATAATTAAGCGTTTTTATCGTAATCACGTCTAACAATAAACTTAGTCTTCACTGGAAGTTTCTGAGCACAAAGGCGAAGGCCTTCTTTAGCGATATCGAAACTTACACCCTCTACTTCGAAGAGAATACGACCTGGTGTAACAGGTGCAACCCATCCTGCTGGATCACCCTTACCTTTACCCATTCGGACATCTGCAGGCTTACGAGTGATTGGCTTATCAGGGAAAATTCGGATCCAGACCTGACCCTGACGGTTCATGTAGCGGTTCAATGCCACACGAGCTGCCTCAATCTGACGGCTATCGATCCACTTTGACTCAAGAGTCTTGATGCCGAAAGAACCGAATGCCAATTGTGTACCTCTGTGAGCGTTGCCTTTGTTGCCACGACCATCTTGAGGTCTTCTATATTTTACTCTTTTTGGCTGTAACATGATAGCTTTCTAAAATTTAACGGTTATTGTTTCTTTTACGATTACCACCACGGTTGTTAGAGCGACCGTTTCCACGGTTGTTATTGTTGCTCTTGTTGTCCTGAGCGAAATTTGGAGTAAGATCAGCCTTACCATAAACCTCACCACGGCAAATCCAAACCTTGATGCCAAGCAAACCTACCTTAGTAAGAGCCTCGCACTGGCAATAGTCGATGTCTGCACGGAAAGTGTGAAGAGGAGTACGACCCTCTTTGTACATCTCCTTACGTGCCATTTCAGCACCGTTCAGACGACCTGTAATCTGAATCTTGATACCCTCAGCACCAGCACGCATGGTGTTAGCAACTGCCATCTTGATAGCGCGACGATAAGCAATCATGTGCTCAATCTGGCTCGCGATGTTCTTACCAACGATGGTAGCATCAAGCTCAGGCTTCTTAACCTCGAAGATGTTGATTTGAATCTCCTTCTTGTAGAGCTTCTTCAACTCTTCCTTCAACTTATCTACATCCTGACCACCTTTACCAATGACAATACCTGGACGGGCTGTGCAAATAGTAATGGTAACAAGTTTCAATGTACGTTCGATAACGATACGAGAAACACTTGCCTTAGCAAGGCGCTCGTTAAGATACTTACGGATTTTCTGATCCTCTACGAGGTTGTCACCGAAGTTCTTACCACCGAACCAATTTGAATCCCAACCACGGATAACACCAAGTCGGTTACTAATCGGATTAACTTTCTGTCCCATTCTACTTAATTATTTTTCGTCATTAGTTTTTGCATCAACAAAGAGAGTTACATGGTTAGAACGCTTACGGATTCTATAACCACGACCCTGTGGTGCAGGTCTCATACGTTTCATTGTAACGCCTTCGTCAACGAAGACCTTACTGATATAAAGCTCACCGTCTTCAGCCTTGCGATTATTCTTTGCTTCCCAGTTAGCGATAGCTGAACGAAGTAATTTCTCAACGTCAGCAGATGCCTGCTTCTTAGAGAAGCGAAGTACTCCGAGTGCACGGTTTACCTCCATACCACGAATCATGTCTACAACGTAGCGCATCTTACGTGGAGAAGAAGGAACGCCTACCAACTTAGCGAAGTACAAGTTTTTACGGGCTTCTTTCAATTTCTCAGCCGCAATATGTTTTCTTGCTCCCATTATTTACTTAAATTTTTAAATGGTTTAACCCTTAGCTTACTTTCTGTTACCAGAGTGACCGCCAAAGCGACGTGTTGGAGCGAACTCTCCAAGCTTGTGGCCAACCATATTCTCTGTAACATAAACAGGGATAAATTTATTACCGTTATGAACTGCAACAGTATGTCCTACGAAATCAGGAGATATCATTGAAGCTCTAGCCCATGTCTTAACAACATTCTTCTTGCCACTCTCGTTCATAGCGAGAATCTTCTTCTCGAGAGAAACGTTGATGTATGGACCCTTTTTAAGTGAACGACTCATAATTTACTCTTTATTTTTTGTTAGCTCTTTCGATAATATACTTGTTAGAAAGCTTCTTAGGTGCGCGAGTCTTAAGACCCTTAGCGTACAAGCCCTTACGTGAACGTGGATGACCACCACTCTGGCGACCTTCACCACCACCCATTGGGTGATCAACAGGGTTCATAACAACACCACGGTTGTGTGGACGACGACCCAACCAGCGTGAACGACCAGCCTTACCAGACTGCTCAAGAGCATGGTCAGAGTTACCAACACTACCAACTGTAGCCTTACAAGCACTCAAAATCTGGCGAGTTTCACCAGAAGGGAGCTTAATTACACAATAACTGCCCTCACGAGAAGTCAACTGAGCAAAATTACCAGCCGAACGAACCAACAAAGCACCCTGACCAGGACGCAACTCGATGTTGTGGATCACTGTACCTACAGGGATGTTTGCCAATGGAAGACAGTTACCGATTTCAGGAGCAGCCTCTGCACCTGACATCAAAGTAGCGCCTACCTGAAGTCCGTTAGGAGCAATAATGTAACGTTTTTCACCATCAGCGTAGTAAAGCAAAGCGATACGAGCCGAACGGTTTGGATCGTACTCGATTGTCTTAACAACTGCTGGAACACCATCTTTCTCACGTTTGAAGTCGATTAAACGATACTTCTGCTTATGACCACCGCCAATGTAGCGAACGGTCATCTTACCGGTGTTGTTTCGACCGCCGGTAGAACGCTTACCGTAAACGAGAGACTTCTCTGGCACGGATGCAGTAATATCCTCGAACGTGCCAATAACCTTGTGTCTTTGACCCGGAGTAACCGGTTTTAATTTACGTACTGCCATTTTTTATTTTAAATATTGCTGTAAAAATCAATTGTATCGCCCTCCTTAAGAGTAACGATTGCCTTCTTGAACGCATTCTTCTGACCCTTAACAAGACCTGCCTTTGTGTAACGAGCAGAGCGCTTGCCAGCGTAGCGAATAGTGTTCACGTCAACTACTGTAACATTATACAGACTCTCAACTTCCTTCTTAATCTCGAGCTTATTAGCCTCAGGACGAACAACGAAGCCATAGCGGTTAGGCTGCTTGTCTGTAATCTTGGTCATCTTCTCAGTAACCAATGGTTTGATAATAAATGCCATATTCTAATATCTCCTTTTTACTTTGTTAAGATCTGGTCGATAGTCTCAAGCGACTTTTCTGTAATCACTACAACATCTGCGTTCAAAATTTTGTACGAATTGACGTTAGATGCGAGGATAACCTCAGCGCGCTGTAAGTTACGTGCAGACAAATATACGTTTTTATTTGATTCTGGCAAAACAAAGAGTACTTTTTTGCCCTCAATTTTAAGATTCTTAAGAACACTTAAGAATTCTTTAGTCTTTGGAGCCTCGAATGTGAAATCTTCCAACATTACGATTGCGCTCTCCTGTGCCTTGTAAGACAAAGCAGACTTACGAGCAAGAATCTTTACTTTTTTGTTGAGCTTGAAGCGGTAATCACGTGGTTTAGGACCAAATACGCGAGCACCACCTACGAGTACAGGTGAGTTAATATCACCACGGCGAGCACCGCCGCCGCCCTTCTGACGACCAAGCTTACGAGTAGAACCGCTCATCTCGCTTCTCTCCTTAGACTTAGCTGTACCCTGACGCTGGTTAGCGAGATACTGCTTTACGTCGAGGTAGAGAACGTGATCGTTAGGCTCAATGCCGAAGACTGCATCATTAAGAGCTACCTTGCGGCCGGTCTCCTGACCTTTGATATCTAATACGCTAACTTCCATTATTTCTCAATTAAAACAGTTGAACCTTTGCATCCAGCGAAAGAACCCTTAACGATAAGGAGATTCTGCTCTGGAATTACCTTTAACACCTGAAGGTTCTGAGTTGTTACTCTATCACCTCCCATTTGGCCGCCCATGCGCATACCCTTGAATACCTTAGCAGGGTAAGAACATGCACCAATAGATCCCGGCTTACGGGCGCGGTCATCCTGACCATGAGTAGACTGACCTACACCACCGAATCCGTGACGCTTAACAACGCCCTGGAAGCCTTTACCCTTTGATGTACCAATTACGTCAACGAACTTGCAGCCGTTGAAGATTTCAACTGTAATGGTGTCACCGAGGTTGTACTCCTCATCAAACTTGAACTCGGCCAAGTGCTTCTTAGGTGTTGTGCCTGCCTTCTTGAAGATTCCCATCATAGGCTGAGAAGTACGCTTCTCCTTAGCCTCGCCGAAACCTAACTGATAAGCCTTGTAACCATCCTTTTCTACGGTCTTAACCTGGGTTACAACACAAGGACCTACTTCGATAACAGTGCACGGAATGTTCTTACCGTCGGCACTGAAAACGGATGTCATTCCGATTTTCTTTCCAATTAATCCTGGCATTTCAATTTAATTTTTAATAATTAGACTTTGATTTCTACTTCTACACCACTTGGCAATTCAAGCTTCATCAAGGCATCAACTGTCTTAGCTGTTGAGCTGTAGATGTCAATGAGACGCTTGAAATCTGAGAGCTGGAACTGCTCGCGAGACTTCTTGTTAACGAAAGTACTACGGTTTACAGTAAAAATACGCTTGTGTGTTGGCAATGGAATAGGACCACTAACGATAGCGCCTGTTGCCTTTACAGCCTTCACAATCTTCTCAGCTGACTTGTCAACCAACTGGTGGTCGTAAGACTTCAGCTTAATTCTGATTTTCTGACTCATTTTTAAAATTAAGTTATTATTATATGAATTATTTTAGTCTAAAGGAAGAAGAGGTACGCTGCTTAAGAGTCATTCGCTAAGCAGCGCCTCATCTTACCGTTATTTCTTTGTTATTAAAGAAGTTCTGCGTGACCCTTAACCTCCTCCAACACAGCCTTAGCAATTGTTGAAGAAAGAGGTGCATGATGATCGTACTCCATAGAACTTGTTGCACGACCAGAAGTGATAGTACGCAAAGCTGTTACATAACCGAACATCTCAGCCAATGGAACCATTGCCTTTACGATGCGAGCACCGCTACGACCTTCTTCCATACCCTGAACGAGACCACGGCGCTTGTTCAAGTCACCGATTACATCACCCATGTTCTCTTCTGGAGTAACAACCTCTACCTTCATGATAGGCTCCATCAAAACAGGACCAGCCTTAGGGCAAAGTACCTTGAATGCCTGATGTGCTACCAACTCGAATGACAACTGGTCAGAGTCAACTGGGTGGAAGCTACCATCGGTCAAAGTTACCTTCAAACCTGTCATTGGGAAGCCACCGAGTACACCATTTGACAAACAGTCAGCGAAGCCCTTCTGTACTGATGGGATGAATTCCTTAGGAACGTTACCACCCTTAACCTCGTTGATGAACTGCAAGTCGCCCTCCTTGTAATCCTCGTCCTTAGGACCGATGGTTACATCGATACAAGCGAACTTACCACGACCACCAGACTGCTTCTTGTAAGTCTCACGGCTCTGAGCTGTCTTAGTGATAGCCTCCTTGTAGTTAACCTGAGGTTTACCCTGGTTACACTCAACCTTGAACTCACGCTTCAAACGGTCGATGATGATATCCAAGTGGAGCTCACCCATACCAGAGATGATTGTCTGACCGCTCTGCTCATCAGTACGTACTGTAAAGGTTGGATCCTCCTCAGCCAACTTAGCGAGACCGTTATCCAACTTAGCGATGTCAGCCTGGCTCTTAGGCTCAACTGCGATAGAGATTACAGTATCAGGGAATGTCATAGACTCCAATACAATTGGGTGATCCTCATCACAGAGTGTATCACCAGTACGGATATCCTTGAAACCTACACCTGCACCGATATCACCTGCGTCGATTGACTCCATTGGAATTTCCTGCTTAGAGTTCATCTGGAACAGACGGCTGATACGCTCGCGCTTGCCAGAACGTGGGTTGTAAACATAAGAACCAGCAACAACCTTACCTGAGTAAACGCGGAAGAATACCAAGCGGCCCATGAATGGGTCAGTAGCAATCTTAAATGCGAGAGCAGATGTTGGCTCATCCTCAGATGGCTTACGATCCTCTTCCTCTTCTGTATCAGGGTTAGTACCGATGATATTTGGAGTATCCATTGGTGATGGCAAGAATGCACATACATAGTCGAGCAATGGCTGAACACCCTTGTTCTTGTATGAAGAACCGAGCAACATTGGGCAGCATTCCATAGCGCAGCAACCCTTACGGATAGCCGCAAGGAGTTTCTCCTCTGGAATATCCTGACCATCGAGATAGAGCTCCATAACCTCGTCATCGAAGTTAGCAGCACCCTCAAGAAGCTTATCACGCCACTCTGCTGCCTCGTCAGCCAAATCAGCAGGAATTTCCTCTACGTCATACTCAGCACCCATAGTCTCATCGTGCCAGAGAATAGCCTTCATCTTGATCAGGTCAACTACACCCTTGAAGTTCTCCTCTGCACCAATAGGAATCTGAATAGCAATAGGATTAGCACCCAAGATATCCTTCATCTGCTGAACTGTCTCAAAGAAGTTAGCACCTGAACGGTCCATCTTGTTTACATAACCGATACGAGGTACATTGTACTTGTCAGCCTGGCGCCATACTGTCTCTGACTGTGGCTGTACACCGTCAGCTGCAGAATATGTAGCAACAGCACCATCGAGTACACGGAGTGAACGCTCAACCTCAGCAGTGAAGTCAACGTGTCCCGGAGTATCGATCAAGTTAATCTTATAAGACTTACCGAGATAGTTCCAGTTACAAGTTGTAGCTGCAGAAGTGATAGTAATACCACGCTCCTGCTCCTGGACCATCCAGTCCATTGTAGCAGCACCATCGTGTACCTCACCAATCTTATGAGTCTTACCTGTATAGAACAAGATACGCTCAGATGTTGTTGTCTTTCCGGCATCGATGTGCGCCATGATACCGATGTTACGTGTCAAATGTAAATCGCGATTTGCCATTTTCTTTTAAACCTATTTTATATGTTAAATTAGAATCTGAAGTGAGCAAATGCACGGTTAGCCTCAGCCATACGATGCATATCCTCCTTACGCTTGAAAGCGCCACCCTGATTGTTATAAGCATCCATAATCTCAGCAGCAAGCTTGTCTGCCATAGTCTTACCACCACGCTTGCGAGCGAAGCTGATAAGGTTCTTCATAGAGATACTTTCCTTACGGTCAGGACGAATTTCTGTAGGAACCTGGAAGGTAGCACCACCAATACGGCGGCTCTTAACCTCAACCTGTGGAGTAATATTATCGAGAGCCTGCTTCCAAATTTCAAGTGCAGACTTCTCCTCGTTAGCCATCTTAGCCTTTACGGTATCGAGTGCATTGTAGAAAATCTCATAAGATGTATTCTTCTTACCATCATACATCAAATGATTTACGAATTTAGAGACCTTCTGGTCGTTGAAGACTGGATCTGGGAGGATCACTCTCTTCTTTGGTTTTGCTTTTCTCATTTTTAATCGAAAAAATTTAAATTCTGCATGGGGCTGTATATCGTTCTTCAACACTCGCACCCGAGTATTTACTCAACCTGTTACTTCTCCAGCAAAACGTTTAATAAAATAATCTTTTTACCTAAACTCTCGACCTTCTCCGACCGTGAGTTTTCGGATTTCTTTTAATTTTGTCCGGATTTAGAATTACTTCTTAGCCTTTGGACGCTTAGCACCGTACTTAGAACGACGCTGTGTGCGGTTTGCAACACCTGCGGTATCAAGAGTACCACGAACGATGTGATAACGAACACCAGGAAGGTCCTTTACACGACCACCACGAACCAATACGATTGAGTGCTCCTGCAAGTTGTGTCCCTCTCCTGGAATGTAAGAGTTAACCTCCTTAGAGTTTGTCAAACGTACACGGGCAACCTTACGCATTGCCGAATTAGGCTTCTTTGGAGTTGTTGTGTAAACACGAACGCAAACACCACGACGCTGAGGACATGAATCCAAAGCTGGAGACTTGCTCTTGTCTACCAAAACTCTTCTGCCTTTTCTTACTAACTGTGAAATAGTAGGCATAATTTTACTTTTTAATTTATTATTTTGTTTTTTATTATTGTCTTATTTCCGTATAAGCCACCACATTATGGGGTTTTTCGGGGTGCAAAGTTACGATTTTTTCTGCAAACTACCTAATATTATAGGTAACTTTTGAAAAAGGATTCTAAATTTTAACTTTATATAACTATTAAAAACAAAACTTATAAAGAAAAAGTGGAATTTAGCAGGAAATTTAGTCTTAGTATGTATGTTTTATGGATTAAGCCTCACCTTTTGGTGTGCCGAATGGAGCGATAGTACGATCCTGCTGCTCTTCAGCCATCTTAATCTTACCGAAAGTCTGCTCATAATTATATACATTACTCTGCAAGGCCTGAAGCAAACGCTTAGCGTGCTCTGGTGCCATGATGACACGGCTCTTGATCTGAGGTGCCGGCATTCCTGGGAGTGCACAAGCAAAATCCAAAATGAAATCTGAGCTAGAATGGGTAATCAATGCCAAGTTTGAATATGTACCTTCTGCTACTTCTGGGCTGATACCCATCTGGAACTGATTCTGCTGTTCCTTATTCTTATTTTCTTCCATAATTTTATCAAGTTAATAGGGTTAAACTTTAATTTATGATGCAAATTTACACATAATATCTGGAAAAAACGAATAATCTGCCAATTATTTTGTGTTAAAAGTCCTTTCACACTAAAACGCTTCAAAGACACAAGCTTAGTATGAAAGGACTTTTGAAATATAAATTCTTTTTTATCTGAAGAACCGATCTGTCAGAAGCGGCTCTTCTCTGCATTACCAGCACCTGAGCCCTTATACTTTCTATGACCGGAATTGAATTTATAGACCACCCTGACACCAATTTCACGGGCACTATTATAACTATCCTTCGTCAAGGTTGCATGGTCACCATACATGGTCCATTGGTCTTTCTGACTTCTGAAGATATCGTCTGCATAGAAATTAACAGTCAAAGCTTCATCCAAAAATGTCTTAACCATTCGCATGGAGGCATAATAACCAGAGCGATACCGGCGGAAGGCATTATAGGATGTCGTATTGGCATGAAGGGTCACCCATGAAGTCCAAGTGGAGCTCAACTTAAACTGGTTGTTCCATGTAATACCCAAGGCAGGCTTCGACAAACCACGAGGGGCACCATATTTTTCCGCATCAAAAAAAGGCTTCTGAAAGAAGACTTGCCATGTAGGCTGATACCAATCGAACTTGGGAGCAGCTATGACATACGCTGTCATCGTCTGCTTGCTGGAAAAGTTCACATTTCTCAAGAAGGCTATATCCTGATGATTATAAAGGGTAACATACCAGATGATGGGATTGTCCTCATAAAGATACTCCACACCAAACGAAATCCAGTTGCACATCACATCCAATGAAACATCATGAGCAATGGTAGGACGAAGATAAGGATCGCCACCTTCATACATATAGCGATTATCATACTGCACCTCATTGCGCAAGGAACTATAAGAAGGACGCTTTGTCTTGCAGGTATACGCCAGAGATGCCGCCCATGGTTCCTTATTCCATGACAGGGTCAGGTTGGGAAACCAATTGCTATAATTCCTGCTAGGCTCTTCTTCATACTTACCGAAAGAATAATACTTGGCAGACACATACTCGTATCTCAATCCTGCATCCATTGAAAACGAGCCTAAAGGATATGAAAAGGCAAGAAATCCCGCCAAATTATCTTCCTTCATATCGGTAGAAGCATCCGCCACAATGCCTTCCGCATTGCTATAATCTCCGCTACTGTGGGTATGGCTCACTTCGCTTCCTAACTCCAACTGCCCCTTGGCTATGGGATAAGAAAGAACCAGTTTGCCTGCAAGCAACTGATTATGGCGGCGACTCGCAGTATGGATTTCCCGATTTTCCAATACGGTAGCCTCTTCTGTTTCCAACATATCCCGCCCAGTTTTTTGCCAGAGATAGGTTCCATTAAAGTCTATTCCCAGTTTATTGACCTTTCCCACATAGTAAGCATTCAACTCATGGGTAGGACCACCTATATCATCGACCAATGCTTTCTGTTTGATGATATCCACAGGTTGTCCCTCATTGAATATTTCCTGCTGTCCATCAACATGCCCTTTCGCATAGGGTTCGCATTCTAAATCATAAGAAGCACCGATAGAGTTTTCATCATTGAGGTCATAATTGAAACCAAAGTTTACTTCTCCCATTGTATTGCGATAGGATAAGGGACCATACTGGTTTACGGTAACATTCTTCGTTCCTTCAATATGCTGAATTAGCGAAGTAGCCTCCTTATGCCCTCTTGTATATCCCCAAAGAGACCCAAACAAGTTGAGCTTTTCACTCTGATAATTGAGACTAAGCTGTTCTGACCCTCCCAGATATCCATTATACCATACCATGGAATTCAAGGATCCACTCACCCCTTCGCCCTGCTTCTTGACGGTTCGGATACGTATGACAGAGCTAACCGTGGCATCATATCTTGCACCAGGCGAAGTAATGATTTCCACATTCTTGATGGCATCAGACTTCAGGCGCTGCAATTCCCTGGAATCTCTCACCTGCTTATTGTTGATATATATAATAGGTGTACCCTTGCCATAAACGCTGATGACATCGGTACTACTTACATTGATGCGAGGTAATTGTCGGAGTACATCAACGGCATCTCCTACTTTTGACAAATCAGAATGCTGTATGTCTATGAGCATTCCTTCACGTCCCATCTTGAAAGAAGGCAATTTCGCCTTCACCGTAACACCATTGATATGCATGGTACTCTCCTTCAATACCACATTTCCGACTTTTCCCACATTATATATATTATATAAGGTGTAATAACCCACACAACTTACTTTGGCGAGAACCTTCTTCATGCCACAAGGTATCACGAAATTGCCGCTGGCATTGGTCACACCACCTGTGAGAAAGGAAGAATCCCTAGGATTGAGTAAAGCCACATTGGCAAACTCCACTGGTCGATGACGTTCATCAATCACCCGTCCCATCAATTTGGTAGGTTCCTTTTGGGTACATTCCACGAATATCAAGCTATCCTCTATCGTAGCCTTCATCGGATAAAATCCAAAGACCCGCCCCAAAGCTTCCTGCAAATCAAGATTACGGAAAGAGGTAGTGACGGTGAAATCTTCCAGTTCATTATAGCAATACTGCGTTAAATTAATATTTAATCGGCTGTAAATCAATAACTTATATTAAGAAATGCTTATGAAAACTTAACTATAAAAAGTTGGTCAAGTCGCTGATTTTCAGTAA
>NZ_JBQKLN010000029.1:0-46882 GCF_052116205.1 Prevotella sp. Sow4_E9_plate
GTTTACGGCAAAAATTAATGAGAGACCAAGAAAGAAATTGAATTTCTCAACACCAAAGGAGTGCTTTTACAAAAACATTTCGTAATTTTGCACTTGCTTGTTGAATTCGCGGGATGATGGGGAAGATCCTCTTTTACTAATAAATGTTATATTCCTGAAATTCCTTCCCTAAATCATTTGTTCTCTCCCAAATTTACTGTACTTTTGCAGTAAGTATCTGATTGAGGATTAAAAGTGCGATTTAAAATAAGGTATAGATTATGCAATACAAGAATATCATATTCGATTTAGGTAATGTCTTGGTGAAACTCAATCCGGAAGGATGCATCGGGGCTTTCAAGGCGATAGGAATGGGGAAATTAGTTGATTCAAATCCTCAGAGTGAAGGCATGAAGCTGATGAGCAAACTGGGTGTGGGAATGATTACCACCGAAGCGTTCTGCGATGCAGCCCGCGAGTTGACTGGGACTGATGTGACGAATGAAGAAATCATCGATGCTGCCAACAAGATGCTGGTGGAGATTCCGGATGAGAAAAAGGAGCGACTCCTGCAGTTGAAGAAGGCTGGCTATCGTCTCTTCCTCCTGAGTAATACCATCGATATGCATTGGGATTATTGCGTGGAGCATCTCTTCCCTTATCAGAACCATGGGGTAGAGGATTATTTCGAGCAGTGTTTCCTCTCTCAGAGAATGCATCTTGCAAAACCTGATGCCCACATCTATGAGGAGGTAATCAGGCAGGCGAACATCCATCCCGACGAAACCCTTTTCATCGATGATCTGAAGGAAAACTGCGAGGCTGCCGAGAAGCTGGGCATCCATACCTTCCAGAACGTGAAGTTTGATGATTGGCTTGCACTTCGGTTCTGACGGATATGTCAGAATCGAAGCTTTTATTCGTTAAATAATTTTGTGTTAATTTGCATTTTTTCTGATGAATAATCGCAAGAACTCCACACTTTTTCTAACGAATAATCAACAAATTCCCACACTTTTTCTGACGAATAACTTAGGAAAAGGCTGATTTATTCGCTTTTTCCAACAAAATGTTATACCTTTGTGGGCTAATAATAACTAACTTACAAAATCGAAATGAATTTTTACAAGACATTAGGATTGAAAAACAGCCGTATTGACGTGGCTGATGCCTTGCGAGGATTGGCAGTGGCTGGTATTATTCTCTATCACTCCGTGGAGCATTTCAATATGTATGACGGAAGTATAGCGCATGCTTATACGTTGGGGTGTGATGATTGGATGGCAGATGTGCTGGCATTGCTGCTGTCGGGAAAGATGTATGGCATTTTTGCCCTGCTTTTCGGATTGAGTTTCTTCATCATGAACGATAACCAGCAGCAGCGAGGAAATTGCTTTTCGGGTAGATTCGCCTGGCGAATGTTCCTCCTGGCAATGCTCGGTATTGTGAACACCGCCTTTTTCGATGGCGACATTCTCTTCTCTTATGCCATCTATGGTCTGGTTCTCATCCCATTGAGCTATCTTCCTACCAAATGGCTCTGGTGGGTGGTTGCCTTCCTCTTTATCCAACCGATAGAAATCTATTCCCTCATTACCGGATGGCAGGTAGATGCATCGGCATTGGGAGAGGTGTATGGAAATATGTATCATGGTCATCAGCACGGCAGTTTCCTGGAGAATGCCTATGGAAACCTGCGATACGGACAGGTGGCTACCTATTACTGGTGCATGATGAAGGGAAGACATACGCAGACCATCTGCCTCTTCATACTCGGAATGCTGGTGGGAAGAAAGCGTTGGTTCTACAATGAGAACAACAACCTGGCTTTGTGGAAAAAGGTGCTGGCGGTTTCCATCCTGGTATTGATTGTGGGAGGCATCGCTGATGTGCGCCATATGGAAACATGGAACAGTTGGCTTTATCCTATCTACAACTTCTTCATCCTCTCGTTTGTAGTTTCAGGTTTCGTATTGCTGTGGTACGGTAAGGAATGGTTCAGAAAGGGATTGTCGTTCCTGCGCCAGTTTGGTAAGATGAGTCTGACCAACTACTTCCTCCAGTCTATCATCGGTTGCGGACTGTTTGCCTATTATGGTTTCAATCTTCAGACGAAGCTCGGCATCACCTACGCCTTCTTTGTGGGCATCGCCATGGTGGTAGTACAATGTCTGTTCTCTAACCTCTGGCTCAAGTATCACTCCCACGGTCCTTTCGAGGGAATATGGAAGAAGCTGACCTGGATTAAATTCTAAGTTTTCAAGATGATAAAATAAAAAAGGTGTGTCATGGACTAATGACACACCTTTTTATTTTTTATTGATCCTTTCTGAATATCTGATCCACAACTACGGCAATGGCACCATCGCCGGTTACATTGCAGGCGGTGCCGAAACTGTCCATCGCAATATAGAGGGCTATCATAAGCGCCTGCATATCAGCATTGAAACCCAAAACAGAGGCTAGCGGACCGAGCGCTGCCATCACGGCTCCTCCCGGAACTCCCGGAGCAGCTACCATGCAGATGGCGAGCACGAAGATGAAATTGAGAAAGAGAGGGAGATTGCACGGCATACCATTGATGAGACAGATGGTTAACGCACAGCAGGTAATCTTCATCATTGAACCCGAGAGATGGATGGTGGCACAGAGCGGAATGGTGAATCCGGCAATGCCATCGGTGACACCGTTTTTCAAGGTCTGCTTCAATGTTACCGGGATAGTGGCTGCCGATGAGGAGGTGCCCAGTGCAGTGAAGTAGGCTGGTAACATATTGAGCAGCAGCTTGAACGGATTCTTATGGGTCAAGCCGCCTGCCAACAGGTATTCGTAAAGTAATATCACGATATGGAGCACGAGAATCACGAGGATAATCTGAGCGAAGACGAGCAGAATATGGTATGCTTCGCCCGAGAAAGTCATGCCCAGGAAAATGCCGAAGATGTAAAGGGGGAGGAGGGGGATGATGACTTTGGCGATGACACCGGAAACGATTTCCTTGAATTCCTGGAATATCTTTTGCATGGTGCGGCTGCCTTTATGGGCAATGCCCAGTCCGGCGATGAACGAGAACACGAGGGCACTCATCACATCTACCATGGCAGGTATCTTGATTTCGAAGAAGGGTTTGAGTTCTTCCACTTTGTCTACTGCCACATGGGCCGAGTTGGCAATCATGTGTGGAAAGAGAGCAGAGCCTGTGCCATAGGCTAGTAGACCTGCCAGGATGGTATCGGCAAAGGCGATGCCCACGGTGGCAAGGAGGAGTTTGCCGGCTCCATGTCCGATATCGGCAATGGCTGGTGTTACGAGACCGATGATAATGAGCGGTATCATGAAGCCAAGAAACTGGCTGAAGATTCCGTTGAAGGTGAGAAACGCTCTGACGGCTGCTTCATTGAAGAAATTGCCGAAGACTACGCCCAGCAGGATGGCAATTATGATTCTTGCCAATAGTGGCATTTTGATTCTTTTCATATCCGTAGTTTTGCTTTTTTGTTTGCAAAGGTACGGCTTTTCTTACTATTTTCCAAGCTTTTGCTCAATAAAAAGCCTATCTCAATAAAAAACATCTCAAAGAAAAAGCTCTTCTCAACAAAAAACGCCCTCCTGCCTCTCAGCAGAAGGACGCCAACCTTTTTTTCTTGTACAATGTATGAATTCAGATACTATCTGTTTTTTACAGATTGTCTTTCTCGATATCCTTGAAGTACTTGTAAGTACTAACCTTCAATTCGTCGGTAGCGCTCTCATCGCAAACGATGATGCCGTGCTTGTGAGTCTGCAAAGCACTGATAGTCCAAGCCTGGGTAACAGGACCCTCGATAGCAGCCTGGAGAGCACGTGCCTTGCTGTGGCCGTTGCAGAGAATCATCACTTCCTTTGCAGCCATAACAGTGCCAACACCTACGGTGAGCGCTGTGCTAGGAACCTTGTTCATATCGCCGTCGAAGAAACGGGAGTTAGCGATACGGGTATCAGTTGTCAAAGTCTTCACACGGGTAAGAGAGTTGAGTGAAGAGAAAGGCTCGTTGAAAGCGATGTGGCCATCAGGACCGATACCTCCGATGAAAAGGTCGATGCCGCCAGCCTCAGCAATCATCTGCTCATAGTGTGCACACTCTTCCTCCAGGTTCTCAGCGTTGCCGTTCAGGATATGGATGTTCTCCTTAGGGCAGTCGATGTGATCGAAGAGGTTGCGAGCCATAAATGAATGGTAGCTCTCTGGGTGAGACTCAGGAAGACCTACGTATTCGTCCATGTTGAAGGTGAGTACATGCTTGAAAGAAACTTCGCCAGCCTTGACAGCCTTGACGATTTCAGCATACATACCCATTGGTGAAGAACCAGTAGGCAAACCCAATACGAATGGTTTCTCTGCTGTTGGGTGGAAAGCCTTGATAGTCTCCACAACGTGACGAGCTGCCCAACGTGACAACTCATCGTAATTCTTTTCGATAATTACGCGCATAATTGCAAAATGTTTTTTGGTTGTTTTTATTTAAATGTTGATTATATTTCCCAAGCCATGGCTGATGCTCCCAAGACGGCAGCCGATGCACCCTTCAGTCCGCTGATAAGGAACTTAGCCTTACCCTGATACAGACTTAGTACGTGCTTTTCGTATGCTTCCTTGATAGGATTCATCAGCAGGTCGCCTGCATTAGCCAGACCTCCGAAGAAGATGAATGCTTCAGGGCTGAGTACGGTAGCAACATTGGCACATGCCTCACCGATCATTTCACCGGTCTGTTTGAAAATCTGCAGAGCGAGCTCGTCCTGCTTCATAGCCTCATTGTAGATATCCAGAGAGGTAAGCTTGTCAAGAGGAATGTTCTTAAGGCTGGAAGTTGTGTCAGGATTGTTGGCAAGCATTTCCTTGGCTGTTCTTACCACTCCTGTTGCAGAGCAGTATGTCTCCAGACATCCACTTCTTCCACATCCGCAAGGACGTCCGTTTACCGGTGTCACAATCATGTGACCCAATTCTCCTGCGAAGCCATCGCATCCGTAGAGCAACTGACCGTTGACAACAATGCCGGAGCCTACACCTGTACCCAGGGTGATTTCTACGAAGTTGTTCATGCCCTGTGCCACACCATACCATTTCTCGCCGAGCGCAGCAGCGTTGGCATCGTTGGTGAGAGCTACTGGAACACCGAGCTTATCCTCGAAGAGCTTTGCCAGAGGTACGATTCCCTTGCCCCAAACCAGGTTGGCTGCATTCTCTATCGTTCCTCGATAGTAGTTGGCGCTAGGAGCTCCTATTCCCATTGCCTTGATGTTCTCCATGCCACCTGTTTCTTCTACGATAGTCATCACTGCCTGGCATGAAGCAGCGACATACTCTTCTACTGTTGTATAGGCTTGTGTCTTGATAGAGGTAGATGCTTTGATTTCTCCGCTACTGTCAACGATGCCGAACACTGAATTCGTTCCACCCAGGTCGAGGGCGATAACAAACGGTTTCTCGTTTTGTTTCATCATGTTTAAATTGTGTAATGAATAGTTGAATAGTTATTTATTTCTTTCTTTCTTAAGAATGTCCTTGTAATATTTTGCTTCTTGCCATGAGGCAGGCTCCTATCAGTCCTGCATGGTCTTTTAAGGCAGATGTTACGATTTGTGAGTCTTCACTAACCATATTGAGTGAGAATTTCTTGATACCCATGCAGATAGGCTGGGTAAGATAGTCACCGGTAACTGAGAGGTCGCCTCCGATGACGAGCATTTCCGGATTGAAGGTGTTGATGATTCCTGCGAGATTTGTTCCCAGCTCCACAGCCATTCTCTGCAGTGATTCGATGCTGAGCACGTCTTCCTTCTGGATGGCATCCAGTATGTCCTGGAGGGTGAGTTCCTGGTGCTGTTTCATCACCTTGTCGGTGAGCACGGAGGTTCCTCCTTCCTGCAGCTTCTGGTTCATCTTTCGGAGCAGTGCAGAGCCTGATGTTTCAGTTTCCATGCATCCTGTTTTTCCGCAGTGGCAGATGATGTCATTATTATATATGTGCATGTGACCGATTTCTCCCGAGAAGCCCGACTTGCCCTGGTACAGTTTGCCGTCGATGATGATTCCGATGCCGATGCCCCAGCTCACATTGACGAAGACTACGTTCTTGATTCCCTTGCAAACTCCCTTGAGACTTTCTCCGTATGTCATGCATCGGGTGTCGTTGTCAATACAGAAAGGAAGTCCGAGTTTTTCAGACATTGTCTCAGCCAAAGGTTTTCCTAGGCAGGAGAAGTAATTATAGGCACAGCCTATTTCCGGATTCACTCGTCCTCCAATGCTCATGCAGGCATTCTTGATCTGGCTTTTGTCAATGCCCGATTTTTCAACAAAGCTGTTGATGGATTTAATGAAGGTTTCGAAGCATTCCAAGTTGTCTTTATAGTCAATGTCAATCTTTACCGGGTCTGCAATCATATTGCCGCAGAAGTCGCAGATGCCGAAGGTGAGATTATCTTTTCCGGTATCTATTCCGAGAAAATATCCAGAGGTAGCGATAAGGTCGTATATCTTAGGCGCTCTCTTAGAATAGTTGTCTCTTTTGCCTGTCGTTTGCACCAATCCGATTTCGATGAGTTCGTTCAGTGTCTTGGTGGTATATGGAACGCTGACCCCCAAATTCTTGGAGAGCTCAGCAATAGTTTGCCCACCGTGTTCAATGAATTGGTTGAGGAGGGCAGACTTTGACGCAGACCATTTTTTATGATTGATGATGTCTTTTAACATATAGAGATCTCTTAATTAATTATTTTATGCTGCAAAGTTAAATAAATAAATTCGTTTTATTAATATTTCTAAGTTAATTAATCTAAATATTTAAAAGAAAATGATATTTTAGTCTTTTTCTTGCTGTTTTTACCTTGCTTCCGAGCTACTTTGGATTGATTTCCTGTCTTTTAATAGTTTTTGAACCATACAAGCTCTCTTTTTATATATATAATAAGGTATTATGTAGAAAAAGGATATAATAAATAATTAAACTAATTTATTTAATGATAATAATGAAAATAAGTTTATTGAAATTTGGCAGATAATTAATTTTGTTGTATATTTGCACCCGAATAACAAAACTAACAGTCGAGTAATGAAAAATAAAAAGTTTTATCCTTGGTTGGTTGTAGCTCTCCTTTGGGTAGTGGCTCTCCTCAACTATATGGACCGCCAGATGCTTTCCACCATGCAGGCGGAAATGAAGGCAGACATCGTGGAGTTGCAGCAAGCTGAAGCTTTTGGAGCTTTGATGGCAGTTTTTCTTTGGGTGTATGGTATCGTGAGTCCATTCGCCGGAATCGTAGCAGATAGAATCAGCCGTAAAAAATTAGTAGTAGGCAGCCTCTTCGTCTGGTCTCTTGTGACTTACCTGATGGGTTATGCTTCCAGTTTCAACCAGCTCTACATGCTCAGAGCTTTGATGGGTATCAGTGAAGCCCTCTACATTCCTTCTGCTTTGTCGCTGATTGCCGATTGGCATGAGGGCAAATCAAGATCTCTAGCCATTGGAGTTCACATGACAGGTTTGTATGTGGGTCAGGCTATCGGAGGATTTGGTGCTACAGTGGCTGCTGCCTTCTCTTGGCACACTACTTTCCACTGGTTCGGAATTCTCGGAATCGCTTATTCTGTAGTGTTGCTCCTTTTGTTGCATGATAAGGATAAGGATGCGGTGAATGTAGCTCCTGTGCAACAGGCAAAACCTGCCAAGGGTGGACTGTTCCTGGGTTTGTCGGTAGTACTTTCTACCTGGGCATTCTGGGTTATCCTCTTCTATTTTGCAGTACCTTCTCTCCCAGGTTGGGCAACCAAGAACTGGCTCCCTACCTTGTTTGCTGAGAATTTGGGCATCCCAATGTCGCAGGCGGGTCCGATGTCAACCATCACCATCGCCGTATCTTCATTGCATGGTGTACTTTTCGGAGGTGTGCTTTCAGACAAGTGGGTACAGAAGAACATCCGTGGCCGTGTCTATACCAGTGCCATCGGTTTGGGTATGACCATTCCTGCGCTCTTCCTCCTCGGCTTCGGTCACAGTCTGGTAGCCATCGTAGGAGCAGGCTTGCTCTTCGGTATCGGTTTCGGTATGTTTGATGCCAACAATATGCCAATCCTCTGCCAGATTATCTCGGCAAAGTACAGAGCCACAGCATACGGTATCATGAATATGGTGGGCGTATTTGCCGGAGCCATGGTTACACAGGTGATGGGTAAGTGCTCTGATGGCGGCAACCTGGGCTTTGCCTTCGCCGTACTCGGCATCGTGGTGATAGCTGCACTGACACTCCAGCTTGTCTGCCTGAAACCAAAGACAGATAATCTGGAATAAATCGAAAGCATCTGCCAACGGCAGATCATTTAGAATAAAGAATTAAGAATCATATAATTAACGTATAAAATATTTTTGATTATGGAAAAAATCATTGGACTCATTGATGCACCGTTCACTCCTTTTTATGCCAACGGTGATGTGAACTTGGAACCTATCGAGGCTTATGCCAAGATGCTTCAGAAAAATGGTCTGAAGGGCGTGTTCATCAACGGCTCTTCTGGTGAGGGTTACATGCTGACCACCGAGGAGAGAATGCTTCTCGCCGAGAGATGGGTAGCGGTGGCTCCAAAGGACTTCAAGATTATCGTTCATGTGGGCAGCTGCTGCCTCCGTGAGAGTCGTCGCCTTGCAGAGCATGCTCAGAAGTTGGGTGTTTGGGGTATCGGTTCAATGGCTCCTCCATTTCCACATATCGGTCGCATCGAGGAACTGGTGAAGTATTGCGAGGAGATTGCTTCTGCAGCACCAGAGCTTCCTTTCTACTACTACCACATTCCTGCATTCAATGGCGCTTACCTGCCAATGCTCGACTTGCTGAAGGCTGTAGATGGACGCATTCCTAACTTCGCTGGTATCAAATATACCTTCGAGAGTCTCTACGAGTATAACCAGTGCCGCCTCTACAAGGATGGCAAGTACGATATGCTCCACGGTCAGGATGAGACCATCCTCCCTAGCTTGGCTCAGGGCGGTGCACAGGGTGGCATCGGCGGAACAACCAACTACAATGGTAAGGAACTGGTTGGTATCATCGATGCTTGGAAGAACGGCGACATCGAGACTGCACGCGAGAAGCAGAACTTCGCTCAGGAGGTTATCAACGTGATCTGCCACTACCGTGGTAACATCGTGGGCGGTAAGCGTATCATGAAGCTGATGGGCTTCGATTTGGGGCCAAACCGTACTCCATTCCGCAACATGACCGATGAGGAAGAGCAGGCAATGAAGAAAGAGTTGGAAGCTATCAACTTCTTCGAGCGTTGCAATAAGTTTTAATTTCAATCATCTCCACTAAATCAATAAGAATGAATATTAAAGAATATATCAAGCAGTGGGCTGAATCCTACAAGAACGACTTAACTCAGAATATCATGCCTTTCTGGATGGAGCATGGATGGGATAAGGTGAACGGTGGTGTCTATACTTGTGTGGATAGAGACGGAAGTCTGATAGACTCCACCAAGTCGGTATGGTTCCAGGGTCGATTCGCCTTTATATGCTCCTATGCATATAATAATGTAGAAAAGAACCCGATGTGGCTGGAGGCTGCGAAGAGCACCCTCGACTTCATCGAGAAGCATTGTTTCGACGAGAATGGAAGAATGTACTTCTCTGTTACAGCTGAGGGCAAGCCATTGCGTATGCGCCGCTACGTATTCTCTGAAACCTTCGCAGCCATTGCGATGTCAGAGTATGCCCTGGCTACAGGCGACCAGAAGTATGCCGGGCGTGCCCTGCAGATTTTCAAGGACACCCAGCGCTTCCTCACCACACCAGGCATCCTGGCTCCAAAGTTCGAGGAATCAGTGCAGTTGCAGAGCCACAGCATCATCATGATTCTCATCAACGTGGGTTCATGCATCCGCAAGGTTATCAACGACCCTAAGCTCACCGAGCAGATTGATGAGTCAATCGCCAAATTGAAGAAGTACTTTATCCACCCGGAGTTCAAGTGTCTTCTGGAGACGGTGGGCATGAACGGTGAATTTGTGGATACCTGTATGGGCCGCACCATCAACCCGGGTCATTGCATCGAGACTTCATGGTTCATCATGGAAGAGGCAAAGCAGAGAGGCTGGGACAAGGAGATAACCGATATGGCGCTGCAGATCTTCGACTGGTCTTGGGACTGGGGATGGGACAAGCAGTATGGCGGCATCATCAACTTCAGAGACTGCAGGAATCTTCCTTCGCAGGATTATTCACAGGATATGAAGTTCTGGTGGCCACAGACCGAAACCATCATCGCTTCTCTCTATGCTTATCTGGCAACAGGTGATGATGAGTATATATACAAGCATCAGCGCATCAGCGAGTGGACCTACGCCCACTTCCCAGATGCCGAGTTCGGCGAGTGGTATGGTTATCTGCACAGAGACGGAACCGTGGCACAGCCTGCCAAGGGTAATCTCTTCAAGGGACCGTTCCACATTCCGAGAATGATGATCAAGGCATACTCTCTGTGCCAGGAGATTTTGAACAAAGAATAAAAATATGAACAAGAACTTAGATTTGTGTATATCGAATCTGGGCACCGTAAGAAACAATCAGTATCAGATGGCGATCCTGCCATGGGGAGCAACAGAGCCTCATAACCTGCATCTGCCATATCTTACTGATTGTATCTTATCACATAGCATCGCAGTGGATGCTGCCGTACAGCTTGCTGCCGACAAAGGCGTGAATTGCATGGTGCTTCCTCCTGTGGCTATGGGTGCCCAGAATCCCGGACAGCGTGATGTGGCTTTCTGTATCCATTACCGATATGAGACTCAGAAGGCAATTCTGCAGGATATCGTAGAAGCGTTGCAGCATCAGGGAATCAAGAAACTCCTCATCGTGAATGGTCATGGAGGAAACACCTTCAAGAATATGATTCGTGATCTGGCTGTGGATTTTCCTGATTTCATCATTGCTTCCAGTGAGTGGTTCAAGATGAGCAATCCAAAAGATTTCTTCGAACAGCCAGGTGATCATGCTGATGAAGTGGAGACTTCTGTGATGATGCATTATCATCCTGAGTTGGTGAACTTGAAAGAAGCTGGCGAAGGTGCAGCCAGGGGATTCAGAATTCCTGCATTGAATAGTGGAAAGGTCTGGATTCCTCGCAACTGGTCGATGGTATCAACGGATACCGGTATCGGAAATCCAGCTTTGGCTACAGCCGAAAAGGGCAAGATGTTTGCAGAAGCCGTTGTTCGTGAATATGTTGAATTCCTCTATCAGTTCTCTCTGGCAGAAACAGTATCTGATTTGTATTAAATATAAGTAATAGAAAATCTAAATAGTAAAAATATGATTTTTTCAGCAAATATAAGCAAGGCATTGTGTCTTGCTACCATGGGTATTTCCCTGATGATGCCTGCACAGGTTGCTGCTGCAACCCCTGCTATGGCTGTTGAGACACAGGCTGTGAACGCTCAGGGTGGCATCACCGTCTTCTCTAACAAGGATGCACAGTATCGTATTCCTGCCATCGTGGAGTGCAAGTCGGGTAAGTTGATTGCGTTTACCGATCATCGTTATCATAATAAGGATATTGGAGGCGGCCGTCATCTCGACATCGTGATGAAGACCAGTATGGACAAGGGCGCTACCTGGAGCTCTCCAGAGCAGATGGTGGCAAAGGGTGGAAACGGTATTGCTACCAGTTTCGACTGCGCCCATGGCGATGCGGCTGTCGTAGTAGATAAGAAGAGCGGCAGAATCCTCCTGATGTGTGCATCGGGCGGCATCGGCTATTGGGAGTCAAAGCGTGGCAATCTCCTGATGATGGGTAGATACTACAGCGACGACGAGGGTAAGACATGGTATGGCGAGGAAGTGACCAAGCAGATTTACGACCTCATCCCAGAAGTGGAATCAGCCTTCTTTACCAGTGGTAGAATCTGTCAGAGTAAGCAGATCAAGGTAGGCAAGTATTATCGTGTCTATACCGTGTTGTGTACCCGCAGCGGTAACCGCATTCTCTATAGCGATGACTTCGGTCAGACTTGGAGTGTTTTGGGCAAGAATGTAGCTGAGGCTGCTCCTCACGGAGATGAGGCTAAGATCGAGGAATTGCCAAACGGCAATGTATTGCTCAGCAGTCGTGCGATGGGCGGACGCCACATCAACATCTATACTTATGAGGATAAGAAGACTGCCACAGGCTCTTGGGGCAAGGTAATAGCTTCTGATGCCAAGAATATGGGTGTTGCTGCCCATAAGAACTCTTGCAATGGCGAGGTTCTCATAGTGGATGCCAAGAAGAATGGCAAGAAGGTAAAGCTGTTGCTTCAGAGTGTTCCGGTAGGTCCAGGCCGTAACAACGTAGGTATCTACTACAAGGCATTGGAGACTCCTGCTGATTACGCTACCCCAGAGGCGATTGCCAAGAACTGGGAAGGCTGCTATCAGCTGAGCTATACCACTTCAGCCTATTCTACCATGGTTCAGGGCAAGGATGGCAGCATCTTCTTCCTCCTGGAGGAGAATGCTTTCAGAAAAGATCCTAAAACCCAACCTGATGACTATTACGACATTCGATTTATGAAATTGAACGTTGGCCAAATAACGAACAATAGATACAAATAATAATATTAACTAATTATCAACTTATAAACATGAACTCAGATTTGAAGCAATTAGTCATGGCCGTATCTTTGGGATGCATGGGCGCTTCGCCAGCATTCGCAGGTACTAGTAGCTTGGCAATGAGTGCCACGCAGCAGACCTCTACCTGTACAGGTGTGGTAGTTGATGACTTTGGAGAGACCGTAATCGGTGCTTCAGTACTCGTGAAGGGTACATCCAATGGTGTTGTTACCGACTTGGACGGTAAGTTCTCTTTGAGCAACGTGAAGAAGGGCGACATCATCGTCATCTCTTATATCGGATTCGATACTCAGGAGATCAAGTTCGAGGGTCAGCCTCTCAACGTAACAATGAGCGAAAACAAGCAGGTGCTTGCCGAGGTAGTGGTTACAGGTTACGGTGGTCAGCAGAAGCGTGCCACATTGACCACTGCTATCTCAAAGATGGATAATAAGGTATTGGAGAAGGCTGCTGTCAGCAACGTGGGTAATGCATTGCAGGGTACAGTGACAGGTCTCCGCGTAATCAGCGAGTCTGGTCAGCCAGGTGCAAGCCCTAACATCACTCTCCGTGGTGGTGCTTCTATCACGGGTGGACACAATGGCGCCTTGATTGTTGTGGATGGTATCATCCGCGAGAGCTTGAGCGACATCAACCCTTCAGACATCGAGTCAATCCAGGTTTTGAAGGACGCAGCTTCTACCGCTATCTACGGTGCCCGTGCTAACGGTGGTGTTATTCTGGTTCAGACCAAGAACGGTCAGGCTGGTAAGACCACAGTTAACTACAAGGCTAAGCTCGGTATGAACTTCTCCCGTCAGGGTTACGATTTCCTCAATGCACATGATTACATCTACTACAACCGCTTGGGTTACAAGCGTTATACCAATAATGCTCCAAGTGCCGCTTCTGTAGATAACCAGATGGGTTATGGTATAGGTAACAAGTTGTTCGATATCCGTTATCTCAATGATGATACCAAGCATCTCCAGAGCGAGGGCTGGCAGTTAATGGACGACCCATACTACGAGGGCAAGCAGATACTCTATAAGGATTACAGCGGTCAGATGGAAGATGCAACCTTCCACGATGTAGCGCTTACACAGGATCACTACCTGAGCCTTTCTGGCGGTAACGACAAGGGTACCTTCTCTGCAAGTCTCGGCTACTACAACGAGGATGGTGCTGTCAAGGGTACAGGTTACAAGCGTTTCAATGGTGCTATCAACGGTTCTTACTGGGTACTTCCTTTCCTGAATGTAAAGGCTGGTACTACCTATAGCTGGGCTAAGCAGCCTTCTCTGTGGATCGGTACATACGAGTTCTTCTATCGTTCCCGTTCACAGCGTCCTACATGGAATCCCTATCTGGAGGATGGTACTCCTGCTTCTGGTTGGGGTACAGGTGACGGTAACCCAGAGTATTACCGTTCTCGCTTGACCAGTACTGATGGTACACGTAAGCAGACCTACAACTTGGGCTTCGATTTGAACATCATCCCTAAGAAATTGGTATTCACAGCAAACTCTTCTCAGTATCACTACGATTACCAGTACGAGAGCTTCAACAAGTCTTACCAGCAGCAGAACCAGGGTTCTCCTAATACAACCCGCGAAGCTTATGCCAACATCACACGCTTCACCCAGATTCAGTTGAGCGGTACCCTGAACTATCACGATACCTTCTTCGAGAATCACAATGTAGATGTGATGGTGGGTGGTGAGTACTTCGACTACCAGTACTTCAATTTCAATGCCAAAACCAGGAACTCTCCATTCGATAGCATCCATACATTGAATGTAGGTGCCGACCGCACTGCTACAAGCAGCAGCAAGACCGGTTACCGTATCGAGTCTCTCTTCGGTCGTGTGAACTACGACTTCAAGCAGAAGTATCTCTTCTCTTTCACCTATCGTTACGACGGTATCTCTAAGTTGAAGGACAACCGTTGGGGTTTCTTCCCAGGTGTATCTGCAGGTTGGAACATCATGGAGGAGGACTTCTGGAAGAACTCTAAGATTTCCAGCGTCATCAGCAACTTGAAGCCACGTGTAAGTTACGGTATCAATGGTAACGTAAACGGTATAGGTAACTTCGATATCTATGGTCTTTACAAGAAGTATGGCAACTATGGCGGTCAGACTGGTTACTATAACTCAACCCTTACCAACACTGCGTTGAAGTGGGAGCAGAGTAAGTCGTTCGAGGCAGGTCTCGATATCGGTTTCTTCAACAACCGTCTGGGCTTTATCCTCGACTACTATAACCGTACAACAGATAACTTGCTTACTGATATCAGTTTGCCAGGTTACACCGGTTTCTCTAGCATGAAGACTAATTTGGGTAAGCTTCGTAACTCAGGTTTCGAGATGGAGGTACGTGCCAACATCATCAACAGCAAGGACTTCAAGTGGGATGTTACAGCCAACCTCACTTCTGTAGCCAACAAGGTTCTCCAGTTGCCAAGCAGCGACAAACCAAACAACCAGATTGATGGTTACGAGGTAGCAGCAGGCAAGGTAGATGCCAACGGCAAGACCCCAACCAAGTGGATTGGTGGATACCGTGAAGGTGGCAAGTTGGGCGACCTGGTAGGTTACCAGCAGCAGCATATCTTCAGAGATTGGGACGATGTAAAGGCAAATGCCAACGAGCGTGTTGACGACATCGCACATCTTTATGGTCCAGGTCTTGCAGACAAGATTAATCCTGCAACCGGTAAGACTTATAAGGAGTCTAATGGCTGGAAGCCTATCGAGCCAGGAGATGTATGCTGGGAAGACGTGAATGGCGATGGCCATATCAGTCAGCTCGACCGCGTGGTAGTAGGTAATATCTTCCCTAATGTGACTGGTGGTTTCACCACAACATTCGGTTACAAGAACGTATCTCTCTATGCACGTTTCGACTACTCATTGGGTCACACCATCTACAACGACCTCAAGGCTCGTTCTTTGGGACAGTATCAGGGCTCGTTCAACCTCATCGACAAGGTAAAGGATACATGGTCTGAGACCAACCGCGATGCAGACCTTCCAGTCTTCACATACGCTGACCAGTTGAACAAGATGAACATCACCCGTGAAAACAATGGTTACACCGCAGTCAACGGTAACAGCTCCCGTTTCTACGAGAAGGGCGACTACCTGGCATTGCGCGAGATTACTCTCAACTGGAACTTGCCAAAGACATGGATCAGCAGAGTAGGCATGCAGAATGCTTCCCTCTATGTAACAGGTCAGAACCTGTTCTACATCACTGGTTATGATGGAGCTTCTCCAGAGCCAGCAGCGTATAATGGCTATGGTGCAGGTATTGACAACGGTCGTTACCCTACACCACGCACATTACTCTTCGGTTTATCAGTAACATTCTAAAATTCGACGAAAAATGAAAAAGTTTTTGAAATATTTTGCAGCAGGCTGCATGGTCTTCTCAATGACTAGCTGTCTTGATGTAGAACCACAAAGTGAGATTACTGATGCTGGCTACTGGAAGGAAGAAGGCCAGTTCAGTTCTGCCAATACCGGTCTCCAGGCAATGTTCCGCGACCGCACTTTCAACCTTTACCTTTGGGGTGAGATGCGTACCAATCTCTATGGTGGCAGTCCTTTCTCTGGTGAGGCAAGTAGTGGATATGAGTTCATGTGGAACAACCTCTTGAGCCAGGCAAGTCCAGCCATCAGCAATTATGGCGGCTGCTACGGACTTATCAACCAGCTCAACCTGATGATTGCCAAGGCTGAGAATACCGATATTATCAAGGAGGCAGCCAAGAGTAACTATCTGGGTTCTGCATACGGTATGCGTGCATACATATACTTCCAGCTGTTGAGAACCTATGGCGATGTCATCGTAGTGACCGACTATACCAAGGGTAGTGATATCAGCATCGGTAACATGGGTAAGGCTGCTTCTCCTGCAGCAGAGGTAATGGCTCAGATCAAGAAGGACATCGAGGCTTCTGAGAAGGCTTATGGCGAAAATTACAAGTTTGCCAGCGGCAGAAACTACTGGTCTCTGGCTGCTACCAAGATGCTCAAGGGTGAGGCTTATCTCTGGAGCGGTAAGCAGATGGGCGGCGGTAACGCTGATTATCTGATTGCCAAGGCTGCTTATGAGGATGTGAAGAAGGCTGACGTTGCTTTGCAGAACGACTTCACCCAGGTATTTGCCTTTAACAACAAGAAGAACAAGGAGATTATCTACGCTGTTTATTACGGCAAGGATGAGAAGACGATGTGGAATGATAGCTTCCGCTTGACTTTGGTGATGGGTTCTATGTTCTTCAAGAACTACTATGAGGCTGATGGTACTTCTCTGGCTGAGTCTGCCATGGGTAATATGGACGGTGTAATGCGTATATCTCTCAACAAGGATATGTGGAAGGAGCTTTATCGTGACGGTGATACCCGTAAGGCTGGTAGCTTGAAGGATATCTATGCCAAGAACGAGGATGGGTCGCTCAAGTATGTTGGCAACATCCAGTATAAGTTCCAGGGTACCTTGCCAGAGGGTTACAACCAGCGCCAGTGGCTCGATGATTACCCAATCTATCGCTATGCTGACTGTCTCTTGGGCTTGGCTGAGGCTAAGGCTTTGCTGGGCGAGGATCCTGCTGCTGAGATCAACGAGGTAAGAAAGCGTGCTTACGGCGAGGAGTACTTCAATGCTCACCAGGCTGAAGTGGCTTATCCTAATGATACAGACGCTTCATTCTATGCCAACAACTCTTTCGTAGGCAGCGATGCCAATGTCATTGAGGCTGTATTGAAGGAAAGATGCCGCGAGTTCCTCTTCGAGGGTAAGCGTTGGTACGACCTCCGTCTGATGGGTACAGAGTATGTTACCAAATATACTTCTGCTCAGGCAAGCAAATTGTTGTGGCCTATTGACGAGAATACTCTTGGCTTGAACAGCCAGTTGCACCAGACTCCTGGTTACGAACAATAAGGGTATATGGAAGTGTCGATAAGACACATCATCTTGTTTGATTATAAAAGTGAGAAGAGAGGGATTCGTTCCCTCTCTTCTTTACAATTTTTTCTCTCTTGAATCAACTTTGTAAATCATCATATATCATCAACAAAATCAACCTAAATAAAATATGAATCGACTCTTGCTTTTTGTGCTATCTATATTTTGGTGCATGGCTGGCATCTCTGCCAATCATCCTTCTTCATTGTTGCCTCTGCCTCAGAAGTATCAGTTCAACGGCAAGAAATCCAGCGGCGAGTTGACAGTGGAGGAAAAATATGTGAGCCAGATTGAAGGAGCTAAATTCCAGGAAGAGGCTTACCATCTATTGATTACCAAGAAAGGCATCCTTCTGGAGGCTACCACCCCAAAGGGTATGTATTGGGGACGACAGACGCTGGAACAATTGAAAACCACTAAGAATAAAAAGATATATTTGCCACAGTGTGAAATCACCGACTGGCCTGCCTTCCGTATCCGTGGCTTCATGCACGATGTGGGCAGAAGCTTTATCCCAGTAGAGGAACTGAAGCGCGAAATCAGTCTGTTGAGTAGATACAAAATCAACGTTTTCCATTGGCATCTTACTGAAAATCAGGCTTGGCGCCTGGAATGCAAGAAATATCCGCAGCTCAATGCTCCAGAGAATATGGAGCGTGAGAAAGGAAAGTATTATACATTAGAAGAGGCCCGACAACTCGTGGAATTCTGCAAGCAGCACCAGGTGCTCCTGATTCCGGAAATCGATATGCCGGGACACAGTGCTGCCTTTGAGCGTACCTTCAAGACCGATATGCAGAGCGAGAAGGGCACTCAGATTCTGAAAGACATCATCGATGAGGTATGTGCTACTTTCGACGTACCTTATCTCCATATAGGCACCGACGAGGTTCAGTTCACCAATCCAGATTTCGTTCCGATGATGGTGAGATACATCCGAGACAAGGGCAAGAAGGTTATCTCCTATAACCCTGGCTGGAACTATAAACCGGGCGAAATCGACATGGTGCAGCTCTGGAGCTATCGTGGAAAGGCACAGAAGGGCATCCCTGCCATCGACTGCCGCTACCACTATGCCAACCATTTCGATACCTACGCCGACCTGGTGGCGATGTTCAACAGCCGCATCTACAACCAGCCTGAGGGAAGCGACGATTTGGCTGGCAGTATCGTAGCCTTTTGGAACGACCGCTTCATAGACAATACACCTCAGCTGCTGGCTGAGAATAATTTCTATCCTTATATGCTCACCCTGGCAGAACGTGCCTGGCGTGGAGGCGGCAACAGCTATTTTGATGGCAAGGGTACCCTGCTGTGGGAGGACGAGCCGGAGCAGTTGGCTGCTTTCAAGGAATTCGAAGACCGCCTGTTGTGGCAGAAGAATACCTGGCTGAAGGAGGTTCCATTCCCATACGTCCGTCAGACCCAGAGCGAGTGGCTGATTACTGATGCCTTCCCTAACGGAGGTGATTTGAACAAGGTGTTCCCACCTGAGCAACAGGAAGATTCCGTATATCAGTATGAGGGTAACACCTATCACAGCCGCAAGATTATCGGCAACGGTATCTATCTCCGTCATGTCTGGGGTACATTGGTTCCTGGTTTCTATGCCAATCCGCAGGAAAACCATACCGCTTACGCTACCCGGTGGATTTATTCTCCAAAGGAAAGAAAGACCCAGCTGATGCTGGAATTCCAGAACTACAGTCGTTCGGAAAGCGATTTGGCTCCCCGTCAGGGTACCTGGGATTACAAGTGCAGTCGTGCCTGGCTCAATGGAAAGGAAATTATGCCTCCTGTTTGGGAGAATACGAATACCGAACGCTCTAACGAGATTACGCTGAAGAATGAGAACTACATGTCTCGTCCGGCGATAGATATCACCCTGAAGAAGGGTTGGAACAAGCTGATGCTGAAGCTTCCTGTGGGCAAGTTCTCTTCTAAGGAGACCCGCCTCGTGAAGTGGATGTTTACGGTAGCACTTGTAGATGAATAAAAAAGAAAGAAAGGTTATGTTGTATGATAAATTAATTTTTCCAAAAAGAACATTAACAGTCATTTTGCTGTCGATGCTCTCAATGGGCTTCCTCTCAGTAACGGCAGCCCGAAAGAAACCTGTACAGAAAATCAAGGTGGCTTGCATAGGCAACAGCATCACCTATGGTACGGGTATCCAGGATAGAGAGCATTTCTCCTATCCCGTACAACTGCAGAAGATGCTGGGTGACAAATACTTGGTAGGTAACTTCGGAAAGCCGGGCGCCACCCTGCTGAACCACGGGCACCGTCCTTATATGCAGCAGGAGGAGTACAGGCAGGCAATGGCATTCAAGGGCGACATCGCCGTCATCCACCTGGGCATCAACGATACCGACCCGAGAAACTGGCCTAACTATCGTGACGAGTTCGTGAAAGATTATCTTTCGTTGATGGACTCTCTGCGTTCTGCCAATCCAAAGGTAAGATTTATCCTGGCTTGCATGACGCCGATAGCTCATCGTCATCCCCGATTCATTTCGGGCACCAAACAATGGCATGATGAAATACAGGAAGCCATCAAGGTGGTGGCTCGGGTGAGTGGGGCAGAACTCATCGATTTCCATGCGCCTCTCTATCCATATCCTAACCTGTTGCCGGATGCCATTCATCCGAATGCAGAAGGTGCAGGTATCCTGGCTAAGACCGTTTATGGTGGAATCACCGGAAACTATGGCGGCTTGAAACTGTCTGATCTCTATACAGATTATATGGTGTTGCAGCGCAACACACCGCTTGATATTCATGGAACAGCTAATACCGGTGAACAGGTAGTGGTGAGCATTGCCGGTCAGAAGGTTTCTGCCATTGCCAATAACCGTGGCGAATGGAATGTCACCTTGCAGCCATTGGCGGTAGGTACGGATTATACGCTCACCATCCAGGCGGACAAGCAGAAAAAGGAGTTCCGTCATGTGGCTGTAGGCGAGGTGTGGCTGTGCTCAGGTCAGTCGAACATGGCGTTCCGGCTCAACCAGGCTGCCACTGGCAAGCGTGATATCGCCCAGGCTAATGACCCCGACCTGCGACTCTTCGACATGAAGGGAAGATGGGAAACTTACGATGTGGCATGGCCGGCATCCTGCCTGGATTCGCTGAACCATCTGCAGTATTACAGGAATACCACCTGGAAGGGTGCTACCCCAGAAACTGTAGCCCAGTTTTCTGCCGTGGCCTATTACTACGGCAAGATGCTGCGCGACAGTCTGAAGGTGCCTGTGGGATTGATTTGCAATGCCATCGGAGGTGCTCCTACTGAGGCTTGGGTAGATAGAAACACTCTGGAGACCCAGTTTCCGGCAATTCTGCGCAACTGGTTGCAGAACGACTTTATCCAGGATTGGGTAAGAGGTAGAGCAGCCCGGAATCTGACCAATGATGCCACCCGTCTGGGCCGTCATCCTTATGAGCCATGTTATCTTTATGAAAGTGGTATCTTGCCTTTGCAGCAATATCCTATCAAGGGTGTTATCTGGTATCAGGGTGAATCGAATGCACATAATATGTATGCTCATGAACAACTCTTCCGTCTCTTGGTAGATAGTTGGCGTAGCAACTGGAAGAACCCTGAAATGCCATTCTATTTTGTGCAGTTGTCGAGTCTGAACCGTCCTTCATGGACCTGGTTCCGAGACAGTCAGCTCAGATTGATGAAGTCTATCCCAAATACCGGAATGGCTGTTTCTTCTGATCAGGGTGATTCTCTTGATGTGCATCCTACCCATAAGCAGCCTGTTGGCGAACGTCTGGGCCGCTGGGCATTGAACCAGACTTACGGACATGCAGTTACTCCTTCGGGGCCTATATATAATAATGTGGTAAAAGAGGGGAATCATCTGGTAGTGTCCTTTACTTATGGCGATGGCCTCCGCACATCGGACGGCAAGTCTCCTTCCTGCTTCGAGATTGCTGAGGAGGATGGTTTGTTCTATCCTGCCCTGGTAAAGATAGAAGGCAGCAAGGTAAGATTGAGTTCTCCGGAGGTCAAGGCTCCAAGATATGTAAGATATGCATGGCAACCTTTCACCCGTGCCAATTTGGTCAATAAGGAAGGATTACCGGCATCTACATTCAGAGGAGAGGTCAAATAGCCAACTCAATAATCACTGTTAATAGCATCAGAATATGAAATGTATTAATTCGCTTTTAGCATTATCTATCATTATTATAATAAATAGTTGTAGTACAATGAAATCAAATTTAAAGACACAATTTACAAATATCAGTTCAATGTCTGGCTTCCCTTCTGGGGAGGCTGGATATGAACTCGGTGTTTCTGCTTGTTATGCAGGTTTCATCGGCGACTACCTGGTAGTGGCTGGTGGATGTAATTTCCCGGAGCCAGGAAAGAAAAAGTATTATTCCAGCATCTATGCTGCAAAGGTTACTGGTAATGAGGAAACTTTGCAGTGGGAGATGATAGGCAATCTGCCTGAGCCTGCTGCCTATGGTGGTGTGGTTGCCTCTGGTGATAGCTTGATTCTGGTAGGTGGATGTAATACGGAGCATAGTTTGCGAACCGTTTTGAGCATCCATCTGGACCAGGAAAACGGCAAACCTATATTGAAGTCTTTGCCAGACCTGCCTTGTACGGTGGATAATATGGGAGTATGCCTCCTGGATACTCGTCTCTTCGTGGTGGGTGGTAATCAGGACGGGCGACCATCTGCTTCCGTCCTGACAATGGAAATCGGAAAGGATGAGAAGTGGACCCCGGAAACAGAGTTGATTGGAGAACCTCGAGTTCAGCCGGTATGTGCAGCCTACAACGGCGAACTCTTTGTTTGGGGCGGATTCTATGAGAATGGCAAATCCAGTATTGTGGCTACATCCGGATTACGCTATCAGCTGATGAGTAAGAGCTGGACTTCGCTTCCTGCACCTGTCAACTTGCAGGGTAAGGAACTCACACTTACTGGAGCCACAGCCATACTAGAGGTTTCAGCCAAAGGAAATGCTCAGATTGTCTGTGCCGGTGGTGTGAACAGAGAAATCTTCTGGGATGCTATCAGCGGTACCTATTCGATGGTAGCCAAGACGGATTATCTGAAAAAGGATATTTCATGGTATAAGTTCAATAATAGTCTCTTGATTTATAACTTGAAGACAGAACAATGGGAAATCCCATCCCCTGAAAACGCTCTTTTGGCTAGAGCGGGTGCCCAAGTTGCTTTGCGAGGACATACCTTATATTATATAGGTGGTGAATTGAAGCCTGGACTTCGTTCACCTGGTATTGTGAAGGTAGATTTACGTTAATAAAGATTCGACCTGTATGTTTTCAGTGCCTGTTGAGGCTTCTGACCATACAGGTCTTTTTTGTTTTGTGTTTGTGATGGCAAAATGAAAGTGAAGATGTGTGATTTGCTTTCATTTTGTGTTTTAATTTTTAATTTGTTTTATCAAATAGTAAGCAAATGAAAATGAATAAAACAAAAAGTAAGTAATATGAAGTTTATTTAAGCAAAATGTCGTACCTTTGCACTCGTAAACAAACAAAATGTAATTTAAAGAATAGGAGAGATTAATATGAAAAAGATCGAAGCTATCATCCGTAAGACTAAGTTTGAGGATGTAAAGGAAGCATTGCTTGCCGCCGACATCGAGTGGTTCTCTTACTACGATGTAAGAGGAGAGGGCAAGATGAGACAGGCTCGTATCTATCGTGGTGTCATGTATGATACCAGTAGTATTGAGCGAGTGTTGCTGAATGTTGTCGTGCGCGACAAGAACGTAGAGAAAACGATAAATGCCATCCAGGAGGCAGCCCGTACCGGCGAGATTGGTGATGGTCGAATTTTTGTAATTCCTGTAGAGGATACCGTGAGAATCCGTACAGGTGAAAGAGGCGACATCGCACTTTATAATGCGGAGCAGGAGAAGTGATACTTTGAACTTGGAACATGGAACATTGAACTTTATGATATGCCTTTTAGGTCTTGTCTTGATACTAATCATAAAGTTCAAAGCTCAAAGTTCAAAGTTCAACGGAAAAAAAGTTCAAAGTTTAAAGTTTAAAGTAAAGAGATTATGAGTGTACAGGATTTAGGAATTTCAGTAGATACCGTATGGATGCTCTTGGCAGCCATGTTGGTCTTTTTCATGCAGCCGGGATTTGCCCTCTGCGAGGCGGGCTTTACCCGTAGTAAAAACACCGCGAACATCTTGTTTAAGAACTTTGTCGATTTCATGGTCGGTTCCGTTCTTTTCTGGTTCGTTGGTTTTGGATTTATGTTTGGTAGCGATGGCGCCGGATTCATCGGCATGCCTAACTTCGGCGATTTGTCTTTCTATACGAATGCAGCCGGTCTTCCTACAGAAGGCTTCCTGATGTTTGAGACAGTTTTCTGCGCTACTAGTGCTACCATCGTTTCTGGTGCTATGGCAGAACGTACCAAGTTCTCCATGTATTGCATCTATTCTTTCTTCATCTCATTGATCATCTACCCAGTAGAGGGTCACTGGACATGGGGTGGCGGTTGGCTTTGCAACGCTGATGCTGGTTCATTCATGATGGAGACATTCGGTGCTGCCTTCCATGATTTCGCAGGTTCTGCTATCGTACATAGTGTTGGTGGTGTACTTGCTTTGGTGGGTGCTATCTGCTTAGGCCCTCGTTTGGGTAAGTATCGCAATGGCAAGAGTACTGCTATCCCTGGTCACAACCTGATGGCTGCTGCCCTGGGTGTATTTATCCTCTGGTTCGGATGGTTCGGATTCAACCCTGGTTCTCAGCTTGCTGCTTCTGGTGAGGTTAACCGTGTTGCTATCAGCCACGTATTCCTGACAACCAACCTGGCTGCAGTTTGTGGTGGTCTCGGAACTATGTTCACCTCTTGGATCAAGTATGGCAAACCTTCATTCTCATTGACATTGAACGGTATTCTGGCTGGTTTGGTAGCCATTACTGCTGGTTGCGACTTGGTTAGTCCATTGGGTTCTGCCATTATCGGTCTCTTGGCTGGTATCATTCTGGTATTCTCTATTGAGTTCATCGATACCAAGCTTCATGTTGATGACCCTGTAGGTGCAAGTTCAGTTCATGGTGTATGTGGTATCTTCGGTACCGTGATGACAGGTCTCTTCGCCCTTGATGGTGGTGCCTTCTATGGTGGCGGTTTTGGTTTCTTCGGCGCACAGTGCTTCGGTATCCTCTGCATCGACCTTTGGGCAGCTGCTACAGGTATCATCCTCTTCTGGGGTATCAAGAAGATTGCTGGCCTCCGTGTTGATAAGAGAATCGAGGAAGAAGGTCTGGATATCTACGAGCATGGTGAGAGCTGCTACAACTAATGGTACTTTCATATAGACGTAAGAGAGATAATAGACAAAAGTTTTGGTGAGCAAAATTATTATTATTAATTTTGCAGCCGAAACTTTTAAAAGAAAAATGTATCACATAAAAAGAGAGAATATGAAGCATTTAGATATGAAGAAGATAGGTGCGTTGGCACTCGGTTTGATGGCATTTGCTCCTGCTGCTATGGCACAGGACAAGGTGGAAACATCTATGGGTGCTGATATCGTGAGCCAGTACTACTGGCGTGGTCAGGATTTGGGAGCAATTTCTTTGCAGCCTACTCTTGGCATTGGATATAAAGGCTTGTCTCTTACAGCATGGGGAAGTGTTGGTATTTCTCAGCCAGAAGATACCAAAGAGTTCGATCTTACCATGGCATACGAGACTGGAGGTTTCCATATCGGTGTAACTGATTACTGGTTCAATTCTCCTAATGAGAAGTATTTTGCTTATTCTGCTCATGAGACTTCTCATGTATTCGAGGCAAATGTAGGTTATGATTTCGGTCCGCTTGCCTTGAACTGGTATACCAACTTTGCAGGCAATGATGGAGTCAACAAGGATGGCGACCGTGCCTATTCTTCATACGTTGAGGCTACAGCTCCATTCAAGTTAGGTGGCTGTGATTGGGAGGCAAGTGTAGGTGCTGTTCCGTTTGCTACATCCTTCTATGGTGAAGCCAATGGTTTCGCTGTTACTCATGTAGGTGTGAAAGCAACCAAGGATTTGAAGATTACAGATTCTTTCTCTGTTCCAGTCTTCGCTCAGGTGGCTGCTAACCCTAGCACCGAGAAAGCCTACCTGGTAGTAGGTTTCACCTTGCAACCATAATATATAGTTTTTTAGTTTTATAAATAACAAAAGAGGGTGTGTCATAAGTTCATGACACACCCTCATTTGTCTCTTCTGTCCGTACTTGAATTACATGCGAAACTTCTGTTGGGAAAATATCTCTGAGAGATAAAACTATATCTCTGAGAGATAAAATAATAGCGTATTGAAAAATCTTGATTCTTTGGAAAAAGAGGAAAAATAAAAAAATAAGACATGAAAACTGAAGGAACTGAAGGCAAAGTTTTTTGGAGTGTTAAAATAGGGCTAGAAAGTAAGAAGAATGGACAAAAATGTTGGCTGAAGGACTGAAGCACTTTTTTAAAATAATAATTTCATGTCAAAAACTGCATTTTAACACTTGGCTAAATATATTGCAATTACCTAGTAATCAAATAATTATACCTTTTTTACTCTACGCTGCATATAAAAATGATTTTTTAATTTCAGATTTCAGTTTTTTTTGTGACCCTTCCTTCACAACCTTCAGTTTTTCAGAGGGTATCCTTTACTTGTAATTCTTTACAAATTCAAAAATCCTAAATCTGCGTTGTCTGTGAAAACTGTGGGACGATTAATGAAACGAAAAAGAGGATGTGCCATGGACTCATGACACATCCTCCTCTCTCTATATATAATAAGGTGTATTATAAGTTGTTCAGCAAGTCTGCCTTGCCATCGTTGATCAGCTTAATCACTAATTCTCCAAACAGCGTGTTCTGCCATGCAAACCAAGGACGGGTAAACTTTGATGCATCATCCTTGTGGAATGACTCGTGGATGAAGCCCATGCCCGCATCCGTGTTCAGCAACATCTTCATGCAGAAACGAATCTCGTCGTCGCTCTGTGCCGTGAAACACTTCATCATGATAGACATAGGCCATGGCATGTCGTATCCGATGTGAGGACCACCGATGCCCTCGCCAGCCTTGCCACGGAAGAAGCAAGGATTGTCCTCGCTCCATACAAAACGGCGGGTGTTCTGATAGATAGGGTCGTTCATCGGCACATCACCCATATAGCCCATACCCAACAGGGATGGCACATTGGAATCATCCATCAGAAGCTGATTGCCGAAACCATCTACCTCGTAGGCATAAATCTTGCCGTATTTAGGATGGTTGTAGATGGCATACTTCTGCAAGGCTCCCTGAACCTCATCGGCAAGACTGCTGCAATCCTTGGCAATCTTCAGAGCCGCTTCCTTCTTTGCCGCATCCTTCTCTGCCACATGCTTCAGAATTTCGGCAGCCTTGTTCATAGATGATACTGCCATGAAATTGGAAGGAATCAGGAATGGAAGAATCGTGGCATCATCCGATGGACGGAACATGGAGGCAATCAATCCCACTGGTTTCACCGGAGCACCGAAACCGTCCCAGCCGATGGTATCGAAGGCACGGTCGGAAACACGGGTAAAGTGATATGCCTTGGCGGTTACCTTGCGCTGCTGCTCATGGAAAGTCTTCAGAATGTTCTCTACTGCCTGCATCCATACTTCGCCAAAGATGGAGTCATCGCCTGTCACCTTCCAGTACTCATAAGCCAGGCGAATAGGGTAGCAGAAGGAGTCTATCTCATACTTGCGCTCGAATACATCCGGCTGCATCTTGGTGCGGTCTTTCACCCATCCGGCACCCGTAGGACCATCGTTGAAGGCATTGGCATAGCGGTCGATGTTGATGCATTTCAGCTGGCGCAGAATCACGCCCTTCAGCATCTTCTTCAACTTCTCGTCCTTGTTGGCGAGGGCTACGTAAGGCCAAACCTGTGCTCCCGAGTCGCGGAGCCACATAGCTGGGATGTCGCCTGTATATACAAATGTATCATCGTCACCGTTTTCTAGCACACGGTAATGGACGGTGCTCTCCAGGGTGTTAGGATAGCAGTTGGCAAACATCCAAGCCAACTTTGGGTTCTTCTTCAGCAGTTTCTGTACTTCCTTGATCTTCTTCTCCACGGCGGTGGAGGTGAAGAGGCGGTCCTCTACTGGCGGACGCTTAGATTCGTACTTGCCATCCACCGGTGTCACCACCTTGGTATAGCGTGTGTGGACATCCACCTTGGCGTTCTCCTGAGCCATCGCTGTCATGGAGGCAAGAAGAGCCATTGCTAAAATAGTCTTTCTCATTTTCTTATCTTTTGTTAGTTAGTTCATATTATGGTCGGTCGGCAGGACGTGTTCCCCACTTGGATGGCTGGCTGCCCATCTGGAGTTCCAGGGTGCCACCCTTCATGATGTCGTTATACATGATGTACGACTTGGTGTATGGCTTGCCGTTCAGCTTGGCATGCTGGATATACATGTTCTCCTTGCTGTTGTCCTTGCAGATGATGCTGAAGGTCTTGCCCTTGCCTATGTTCAGCGATGCCTTGTCGAAGATAGGACTGCCGATGATATACTTGCCGCCGGCTGGCTCTACCTGATAGAGACCTAAGGAAGAAAGAATGTACCATGCCGACATCTGACCCACGTCTTCATTGCCGCTCAATCCGTCGAAATCATCCTTATACATCTCGTCCATGGTCTGGCGCAGCAGGCGGGCTCCCTTCCAAGGCTGGCCCACATAGTTATACATGTAGAGCACCTGGTGGCTAGGCTCATTGCCGTGAGCATACTGACCGATGAGACCTGAGATGTCAGGAGATGCATTATCGCCCATGTTTCCGGTGACGATGAAGAGCGAATCGAGCTTGGTTACAAACTTCTGCTCGTTGCCGAAGAGCTTTACGAGTCCGTGAACATCATGTGGCACCAGCCAGGTGTATTGCCATGCATTTCCTTCGGTGTAGTCATCGTCACGATGTTCGGCAGAGAATGGGTCGAATGGAGTACGGAACTTGCCGTCGGAACCGATGCCGCGCATGAATCCGGTTTCCTTGTCGAAGTATTTGCTGTAAGATTTAGATCTCTTCTCGAAATATTTGGCATCTTCCTTCTTGCCTAACATGCGAGCCACCTTTGCCACGCAGGCATCAGCCAGAGCATATTCCAGACCCTTTGCCACGGTTTCCTTGGTCTTTTCCTTGTCGTAAGGCAGATAACCGTATTTCTTGAGCAGACCCAGACCACGGTCTTCGCGCAGAGCCGATTGCTTCAGTGCCTCGTAAGCGCCTTCCTTATCCTTTACATAGCCCTTCAATACCATGTCGGCAAGCACAGGAATGCCTGGGTTGCCCACCATGCAGTTGGTTTCGTTACCCATCAGATGCCATACTGGCAACTGGCCCTGCTGGCGATAGATGTTGATGAAGGTGCTTGCCATATCTGGCAGCATATCGGTGTGAATCATCGTCATCAGCGGATGAGCCGCACGATAGGTATCCCAGAGTGAGAGGGTGGTGTAGTTGGTAAAGTTGCCGTCATGCACCTTGCCGTCGGCACCACGATACTGTCCGTTGATATCTGAGAACACGGATGGAGCGGTCATGCTGTGATACATCGCAGTGTAGAAGATGCGGCGGGATACGGAGTCGTTGGTCTCGATGTTCACCTTAGCCAATTCCTTGTTCCATGCTTCGTCAGCGTCAGCCACCACCTGTCGGAAATCCCAGCCTGGAATCTCCTTCTGCAAATTCTGTTTGGCGTTCTCGGCGCTTACAGCCGACATGCCCGTCTTGACCAGCAATGGTTTGGTAACATCTGCTGCAGTAATCAACCATCTTCCGGTTCCCAATGGCTTCACGGTGACAGGCTGTGAGAATTCAGCGAAGAAGAATGCCTTCTGGTCGTTTGCCCAACCCTTGGAGAAGCGATGACCTGCCATAGTGGTAGATGTAATCTTGTCTACGTTGTACTCCTTTGCCGCATCCCATCCGATGCCCTGCTTCAGGTCGAGCACCAGCTGTGCCTGCTGTGCATCTGCACCGAAGGTGTAGCGCTGGAATCCGGCACGTTGGGTGGCAGTGAGCTCTACCCATACGTTAGGCTGCTGCAGTTTTACGGCATAATAGCCCGGGCGCACATTCTCGTTGGCATGACTGAAGAGGATTTCCTTCTGGTTGGCATCGGTTACAGGCAGGAATGCCACGTCGCCCAGGTCACCGATACCGGTACCGCTGAGGTGTTGGTGACCGAAACCGATGAGTACGGAGTCTGAGTGATGATAACCGGAACACCAGTCCCAGCCACGGGATGGTTCGGTAGGACCCAGCTGTACATATCCGAACGGAACGTTAGCTCCGAGGAATACGTGACCGTGACCACCCGTTCCGATTCTAGGGTTGACAAACTGTGTGAGATTGCTTGATTTTGCCTGTTGAGCAAAGGATGCCTGTGTGAAGCCACCAGCTATCACGCAAGTCATCATGAATAGGTTTATAAGTTTCTTTCTCATATTGTTATAGTAACATCTACGGAATAATTGAATAAATTAGGTTATTTGTAATAAAACTAATAATACTGCAAAGATACGAAAAAAATGGGAAAAACGGCACAATCCTATATATTTTTTAACTAAACTTTCATCGTATTGATATGGATTGCAGTATGATGTTTGTCCCTACGCCCTGCCCTTTCAGAGCGTAGGGATTTCTGTTGAATTAATGCTTTTATCTTATTTTTCTCTCTTTGTGTTATTCTGTAATGATTGGCGTGATTTACGCTTTCAAAATAAAAGATTAAATAGGTAGTTATGTGTAAAAATGTAATTGAGTTTCTTTTCTTAAGACAAAAGGTAACGAAAATCTTTTGTATATTGTCAAAAAGTAGTAATTTTGCACCCGAAACTTAGCAAAATGATATTGAAAGCGAGTTTCTGATAAGAATTAGAGTTATAAATAACCGTAAAAGAAAGGAAAAGATATTATGTGTGGAATCGTATCTATCTTCAATATTCAGGAGCAAACTCCTGAATTGCGACAGCAAGCGCTTCGTATGAGCCAGAAGATCCGTCATCGCGGACCAGACTGGAGCGGCATCTATTGTGGTGGTTCTGCTATCCTGGCACATGAGCGTCTGAGCATTGTTGACCCGGAAAGTGGTCGCCAACCTTTGTTTGCACCAGACAAAAAACAGGTGCTTGCCGTAAACGGTGAGATTTATAATCATCAGAATATCCGTGCCCGTTTTGCTGGCAAATACCAGTATCAGACCGGTTCCGACTGCGAGGTGATTCTTTCTCTCTATCGTGAGATGCGAGCAGATTCCGACTTTGATACCTTAATATATAAAGGTGAGGATGCGCTCCACGCCCGTATCTCCAAGATGCTTGAAGAGCTGAACGGTATCTTTGCCTTCGCTCTTTACGATGCAGAGCGTGATGAGTTCCTCATCGCCCGAGACCCAATCGGTGTGATTCCTCTTTATATCGGTTATGATAAAGATGGAAAGGTGCTGGTGGCAAGTGAGTTGAAGGCATTGGAAGGTCAGTGCGACCACTATGAGCCATTCCTCCCAGGTCATTATTATTATAGCAAGAATCCTGGCATGAAGCGTTACTATACCCGCGAGTGGTTTGAGTATGCTGCCATGCAGAAAAAATATCAGATTGATGATGCCAAGAAAGCTGAAGAGCAGTTGAAGGGTGCTGAACCTCAGGAGAAAGCTGCGGTAAAGGAAATCCACGATGCACTCGAAGCTTCTGTCAAGCGCCAGTTGATGAGCGATGTACCATACGGTGTACTTCTCAGTGGTGGTCTTGATTCTTCAGTCATCTCTGCCGTAGCCGAGAAATTCTCTTCTACCCGTGTAGAGAACGGTGGCGAGACCAAGGCCTACTGGCCACGTCTGCACTCCTTCGCCGTAGGTTTGAAGGGTGCGCCTGATTTGGCAAAGGCACGACTGGTAGCCGAGCACATCGGAACCGTGCATCACGAAATCAACTACACCATCCAAGAAGGATTGGATGCCATCCGTGATGTCATCTACTTCATCGAGACCTACGATGTAACCACCGTGCGTGCCTCTACCCCGATGTATCTGCTGGCGAGAGTCATCCGCAGCATGGGTATCAAGATGGTGCTTTCGGGCGAGGGTGCCGACGAGGTGTTCGGAGGCTATCTCTACTTCCACAAGGCACCGGATGCCAAGGCTTTCCATGAGGAAACCGTACGCAAGCTCAGCAAACTCTATCTCTACGATTGCCTGAGAGCCAACAAGAGTCTGGCTGCATGGGGCATCGAGGGCCGTGTGCCTTTCCTCGACAAGGAGTTCCTGGATGTAGCGATGGGCATGAACCCGGTATTGAAGATGTGTCCGAACAAGACCATCGAGAAGAAGGTGGTTCGTGAGGCATTCGCCGATCTGCTTCCTGAAGAAGTGGCATGGCGACAGAAGGAGCAGTTCTCCGATGGAGTGGGCTATTCATGGATTGACACCCTGAAGCAGATTACCGCTTCTGCCGTAAGCGATGAGCAGATGGCGCATGCTGCCGAGCGATTCCCTATCAATCCTCCACAGAACAAGGAGGAGTATTATTATCGCTCTATATTCGCCGAGCATTTCCCAAGCGACAGTGCTGCCAAGAGCGTGCCTAGCGTTCCTAGCGTGGCATGTTCTACAGCCGAAGCCCTTGCCTGGGATGCCTCTTTCAAGAATCAGAACGACCCTAGCGGCAGAGCCGTTGTGGGAGTCCATCAAGAAGCTTATAAGAAGTAAAGTGAATTATCAGGAAGATTTATTCGAGATTATTTTTTAAAGTCAAGAATTAGAGAATTAGAGAATTTTTTCTCAGTCTTGAAATTCTCATTGTTATCATCATGAGAAGCAAGAATGAAAATTCTCTAATTCTTGATAAAAAGAATAGTCTTGATAAAATGAGTATTAAGTTATAGAAATAACCGATATAAAACGAACAAGAAATGGAAAAAGGATTGTACAGTTCTGCCTATGAGCACGATGCGTGTGGCGTAGGTATGGTGGTGAATATCCACGGTAACAAGAGTCATGAGCTGGTCGATAATGCCTTGAAGGTACTCGAAAACATGCGCCATCGTGGTGCCGAGGGTGCCGATAACAAGACGGGTGACGGTGCCGGTATCATGCTCCAGATTCCACATGAGTTTATTCTTCTTCAGGGTATCCCTGTGCCTGAGAAGGGAAAATACGGAACGGGTCTCGTCTTCTTGCCTAAGGACGAGAAGAAACAGCAGGATATCCTCTCTATCATGATCGAGGAAATTGAGCGCGAGGGATTGCAGCTGATGCACCTGCGCAATGTGCCTACCAACCCAGACTGTCTGGGTGAGGCTGCATTGAGCAACGAACCTGCCATCAAACAGGTGTTCATCACGGGTGTTACCGATGATAAGGTGCCTGTCTTCGAGCGCACCCTCTATCTCATCCGTAAGCGTATCGAGAAACGAATCAGCGATCCTGATTTCTATATCTGTTCGTTGTCTAATTCGAACATCGTATATAAGGGTATGTTGAGCAGCCTCCAGCTGCGTCAGTACTATCCTGACTTGACCAATAATTATTTTACAAGCGGTTTGGCATTGGTTCACTCCCGCTTCTCTACCAACACCTTCCCAACATGGAGTCTGGCTCAGCCATTCCGTCTCCTTGCACACAATGGTGAGATCAACACCATCCGTGGTAACCGTGCCTGGATGAAGGCTCGTGAGAGTGTGTTGGGCAGTGAGGCTTTGGGCGATATCCGTGAGATTTCTCCTATCGTTCAGCCTGATATGAGTGATTCGGCAAGTCTCGACAATGTATTCGAGTTCTTCGTAATGAGCGGTCTGTCATTGCCTCATGCCATGGCTGTGATGGTGCCAGAGAGTTTCAACGACAAGAACCCTATCTCTGAGGATCTGAAGGCATTCTATGAGTACCACTCTATCCTGATGGAGCCATGGGATGGTCCTGCCGCCCTGCTCTTCAGCGATGGCCGTTATGCCGGTGGTATGCTCGATAGAAATGGTCTGCGCCCTGCACGCTATACCATCACCAAGAACGATATGATGGTTGTGGCTTCTGAGGTGGGCGTGATGGATTTCGACCCAACCGAGATTGCCGAGAAGGGCCGTCTGCAGCCTGGTAAGATTCTCCTGATTGATACCCAGGAAGGCAAGATTTACTATGATGGCGAAATCAAGGAGCGCCTGGCTGAGCAGCATCCTTACCGCCAGTGGCTGAATACCAACCGTATTGAACTGGAAAAGCTGCGCAGCGGACGTAAGGTGGAAAATGGTGTGGAAAACCTTACTCGCAAGGAATTGGAGTTTGGCTTTGGCGAGGAAGACATCGATGGTACCATCATCCCGATGGCTACTAAGGGTCAGGAGCCTACTGCATCCATGGGTAATGATACTCCGCTTGCCGTGCTTTCAGACCAGCCACAGATTTTCTTCAACTACTTCCGTCAGCAGTTTGCTCAGGTTACCAACCCTGCTATCGACTCTATCCGTGAGAACCTCGTGATGAGTCTTACCGAGTATATCGGTAGAGTAGGTTCCGGCATTCTGAACCCAGACGAGAGCAACTGCAAGATGGTTCGTCTGCCACATCCTATCTTGACCAATACCCAGCTGGATATCCTTCAGAATATCCGCTACAAGGGATTCAATACGGTAAAACTCCACATGCTCTTCGAAACCGCCAAGGGCGAAGAAGGACTGCATGAGGCTCTGGATGAGCTCTGCAAGCAGGCTGCCCAGAGCGTGGATGATGGTTACAACTACATCATCTTGAGCGACCGTGGCGTGGATGAGACCCATGCCGCCATTCCATCTCTGCTCGCCGTGAGTGCCGTACATCATTATCTGATTGATGCCGGCAAGCGTGTGCAGACTGCCCTCATCGTTGAGAGCGGTGAGATTCGTGAGGTAATGCATGCAGCCCTGTTGTTGGGTTACGGTGCATCAGCCCTCTGTCCATACCTGACATACGCCATCCTCGACGACCTGGTAAAGAAGGGAAAGATTCAGGAGGATTACCATACAGCCGAGCAGAACTACATCAAGGCTGTGAAGAAGGGCTTGTTCAAGATTATGGCTAAGATGGGTATCTCTACCATCCGAAGCTATCGTGGTGCCAAAATCTTCGAGAGCATCGGCTTGAGCGAGAGTCTGCTGAAGAGCTACTTCGGAACAGAAGTGAGCACCATCGGCGGTATCGGACTCGAGACCATCGCCCGTGATGCCATCCGCCTGCACGACAAGGCATTCGAGACCAAGAAGCTCGACTTCCTGCCAAGTATGGGACAGTTCCACTATCGCAAGGACGGTATCAAGCACGCTTGGAACCCAGAGACTATCGCCACCCTGCAGCTCGCAACACGCAAGGGCGATTACGATCTCTTCAAGAAATATACACATCTCGTTGACGATAAGCAGGAGCCTATCTTCATCCGCGACTTCTTCAGCTTCCGCAAGAATCCTATCTCTATAGATAAGGTGGAGCCAGTAGAGGAAATCGTGAAGCACTTCGTTACCGGTGCGATGAGTTTCGGTGCCCTCTCTAAGGAGGCTCACGAGGCAATGGCACTCGCCATGAACGCCCTGGGCGCTCGAAGCAATACCGGTGAAGGTGGTGAGGATAACGAGCGATTCCATTCTACACAGGATGGCATCAGCCTCTCCAGCAAGACCAAGCAGGTGGCTTCCGGTCGATTTGGTGTGACAACAGAATATTTGGTAAATGCAGAGGAAATCCAGATCAAGGTGGCACAGGGTGCTAAACCGGGTGAGGGTGGTCAGTTGCCTGGCTTCAAGGTCAACGAGGTCATCGCCAAGACCCGTCACTCTATCCCTGGCATCAGCCTGATTTCTCCTCCACCTCATCACGATATCTACAGTATCGAGGATTTGGCTCAGCTCATCTTCGACCTCAAGAATGTGAACCCTAAGGCGGCTATCTCCGTGAAGTTGGTAGCTGAGAGTGGTGTGGGTACCATCGCTGCCGGTGTGGCTAAGGCGAAGGCTGACCTCATCGTTATCTCTGGTGCTGAGGGTGGTACAGGTGCCAGCCCTGCATCTAGTATGCGTTTCGCAGGTATCTCTCCTGAAATTGGACTTTCTGAAACCCAGCAGACTCTTGTGAAGAATGGTCTTCGTGGTCAGGTTCGTCTGCAGGTAGATGGTCAGTTGAAGAGCGGTCGTGACATCATCCTGATGGCTTTGCTCGGTGCTGAGGAATTCAGTTTCGGTACGGCAGCCCTCATCGTTTTGGGTTGTGTCATGATGCGTAAGTGTAATCTGAATACCTGTCCTATGGGTGTTGCTACACAGGATCCTAAGCTCCGTGCGCACTTCCGTGGCAGCTACAAGTACCTCATCAACTACTTCCGCTTCCTCGCCGAGGAGGTTCGTGAGTATCTAGCTGAGATGGGTTATACCTCATTGAACGATATCATCGGTCATACCGAGCTTATCGTCCGCAAGAAGGATGAGGAGATTGTTCCTACCGAGGGTGCTGATGCCGTAGAGCCAGAGGTGGCCAAGAGCATCGAGGAGAAGGCAGACTTGCTCGATTTCTCTCGCTTGCTGCATCGTGAGACAAGTCATTGCTCACTCTATCATACTACTGAGCAGATTCATGACCTCGACAATGTACTCGACCAGCAGATTATCCGTGGTGCACAGCGTGCCATCGAGAACCAGGAAGAAGTGAACCTCGACTTCGCCATCAAGAATACTGACCGTGCTGCCGGTGCGATGCTGAGCGGTATGATTGCCGAGAAATATGGTGAGGCTGGTCTTCCTGACAAGACCGTAAACGTGAAGTTCAAGGGTTCTGCAGGTCAGAGCTTCGGTGCCTTCCTGGTCAAGGGAGTGGATTTCAAACTCGAGGGTGAGACCAATGACTATTTTGCCAAGGGACTTTCAGGAGGTCGTATTTCCATCCTTCCTCCTATCCGCAGCAACTTCTCTGCCGAGGATAATATCATCGCCGGTAACACCGGTCTGTATGGTGCCACAAGTGGTGAGTTGTATATCAATGGTAAGGTAGGCGAGCGCTTTGGTGTTCGTAACTCCGGTGCCATCGCCGTGATTGAGGGTGCTGGTGACCACTGCTGCGAGTATATGACGGGCGGTAGAGTAGTAGTTCTCGGTGAAACCGGCCGTAACTTCGCCGCTGGTATGAGTGGTGGTGTTGCCTACGTATGGGATAAGAACCACAACTTCGATTACTTCTGTAACATGGATATGGTGGAGATCAACCTCGTGGAGGATAGCACCTATCGCAAGGAGTTGCACGAGCTGATCCGTCAGCATTATCTCTACACCGGCAGTAAGCTCGCCCGAACCATGCTCGATGACTGGAACCACTACGTAGAGGATTTCATCCAGGTAGTGCCAATCGAGTACAAGCGAGTTCTCCAGGAGGAGCAGGTAAAGAAGTTGCAGCAGAAGATTGCGGATATGCAGCGAGACTATTAATAAAAGGTAAAAAGGTAAAAGGGTAAAAAGGTAAAAAGAACCTTATCCCCTTTCCTTTGCCTTAAGTCCGGTAAAATGCGAGTAACAAATAAATTAATAATAAAGGTAACATAAGGTTTAAGTAAATAGCAACAAGCAGCAAGCAAGAATGTTCTTTTTACCTTTTTACCTTTTTACCCTTTTACTTTTAAAAAGATGGGAAATCCAAAAGCATTTTTGACTATACCTCGCAAGGAAGCAGGTTATAGACCAATTCACGATAGAATCCTCGACTTCAGCGAGGTAGAACAGACATTGAATAGCAACGACCGCCGACAGCAGGCTTCCCGTTGCATGGATTGTGGCGTGCCTTTCTGCCACTGGGCTTGTCCGCTGGGCAACAAGGCACCGGAGTGGAACGATGCCCTCTACAAGGGCGACTGGGAGTTGGCTTACCGTCTCCTCAATTCCACCAACGACTTCCCAGAGTTCACAGGACGCATCTGTCCTGCACTCTGTGAGAAGGCTTGTATCCTGAATCTCATGGATCATGAGCCAACCACTAACCGTGAGGATGAGTGCGCCCTCGTGGAGCACGCCTTCTCTGAGGATTATGTGCATGTTGAGATTCCTGAGCGTAATGGCAAGACGGTGGCTGTCATCGGTGCCGGTCCTGCGGGACTGGTAGCTGCCAACCAGTTGAACCATAAGGGATATAAGGTAACTGTATTTGAGGCACGTGAGAACGCAGGTGGCTTGTTGCGTTATGGTATTCCTAACTTCAAGCTCAACAAAAGCATCATCGACCGCCGTCTCCGTCTTCTCAAAGAGGAGGGAATTGAATTCAAGTATAACCAGCAGATTGATGTTACCAAGTTGCCAGAAGGCTTCGATGCCTATGTGGTATCTACCGGTACGCCGACAGCCCGCGACCTGAAGATTCCTGGACGAGAGCTGAAGGGTGTTTATTTCGCCCTCGAACTGCTTTCTCAACAGAACCGTATCCTTGCTGGTATGGAGTTCTCTAAGGATGAGCTGGTTAACTGCAAGGGCAAGGATGTATTGGTAATCGGTGGTGGTGATACGGGTTCCGACTGTATCGGTACCGCTCATCGCCAGGGTTGCAAGAGTGTAACCCAGATCGAGATTATGCCTAAGCCGGTAGAGGGTCCTGAGGATCCTAAGAATCCTTGGCCAAACTGGCCTCGCACCCTGAAGACCACCTCCAGTCATGAGGAAGGCTGTACCCGTCGCTGGAACATCAACTCTCTGGAGTTCCAGGGAAAGAACGGAAAGCTGACAGGTGTGAAGGTTCAGCCTATCGACTGGAAGCCAAACCCAGAGGGTGGTCGTCCGTTGATGGTAGAGGCTGGTGAGCCGGAGATTATCAAGGCAGAGGCTGTATTCCTGGCAATGGGCTTCCTGAAACCTCAGCAGCCAGAGTTTGCTGAGAATGTCTTCGTGGCAGGTGATGCAGCCAGCGGTGCCTCTTTGGTAGTACGTGCCATGGCAAGCGGCAGAAAGATTGCTGCCCAGGTTGACAAGTTCTTAAACAAGTAATTTCCGGATATTCACGAAGTAAGCTTCATTGGCAAACGCAAGTATTTGCAATGATCATCGTAAGTACTTGCATTGAGATGAATCAAATAAATCGGTTATTTATAACTATAAGTAGGGGAGACGGACCTTGTGATGAGGTTTGCCTCCCTTTTTCTCGTCCTCCCTTTTCCTCGTTTCCCTTTCTTCGTCCTCCTTTCCTCGTCCTCCTTTCCCCCCTTTCGCCCCCGTTCCAGGAGATTCCATCGCCTGTCCCCCCGAGCATAAATCGTTCAAAAAGGAGTATTTTCCGATAAAACTATAGCTCTGTAGCCTTCTTGATTTGGTAGTCTCAAATAAAAAGTGTAATTTTGCACCCAATAATTCGACTAATAATAATTAAACTAAGAAGATCAAGAAATGAAGAAGAAATTATCAATCGTTCTCTTGGCGTTGGCTGCCTTCATGCCAATGACCGCTCAGAATCTTGTAAAGGGAGATTATGGCTATCTCTACTGTCACATGAGTGATAAGGGTGAATGGACAGCCTATGCTGTTTCTCGTGATGGCTACAACTATCAGGATATCAACGAGGGTAAACCTATCTTCGACCCAGAGGAGCATGCCCGTATCGAAGGCGGTACCCGCGATGCTTACATCACCCGTACCCATGACGGCAAAGGCTATATTATGGTTACTACTGATATGTGCGTTCGTAAGAGCCACAAATGGGACAATTATGGCATTGACCTCCTGAAGAGTAAGGACCTGATTCATTGGACCAGCGTTACCTTCGATTATCGTAAGGGTATGCAGAACTTCTGCGATGCTGCCACTGCTCAGTCTCCTTATAAAGACTGGAGTACTATCAACCGTGTCTGGGCACCTCAGATTTTTTGGGATTCTGATTATCGCTGGGAAAATGGTGAGAAGGGTGGATACATGATTTACTATTCTATGCTCAACCGTGCAGAGGAAAAGTACGACCGCATGTACTACAGCTATGCTGATAAGACTTTCACCAAGATTACCACTCCAAAGTTGCTCTTCGACTGGGGATATGCTACCATCGATGCTGATATCAACTATCTCAAGAGCGATGGTCTCTTCCACATGCTTATCAAGAAAGAGGGAGGAAAGCCGGGTATTTATACCGCTACAAGCAAGTATTTGAATCATGGTTGGGGTGAGCCTGTAGAGAATGATTATGTCAGCTTCGAGGGCCGCAAGAAATGCGAGGGCAGCTCTGCCTTCCAGTTGATGGGTGATGATACCTGGCGAGTGGCTTATATCCAGTATAGCGACAACCCTAAGCACTATCGCATCTGTAAGGCTGATAAGTATCTCCGCAATTTCTCTGACCCTGTGGATATCAAGGGTGTAACAGGTCCTCAGCATGGTAGTTTTATGCGAATTACCAAGAAGGAATATCTGAATCTGCTGAAATGGGATAAGAAATTGAAAGAGCAGAAGTAAAAGAATATTAAGATATTTTTCATATCATCAATAAAAAACGCTAGAGTTTACGATTGTGAAACTCTAGCGTTTTTATGCTTTTATTGATATGATTCTTTATTTTAAAAACTGATTCTGCGGCTTAATCTCAATTCTAATACAGGATAAACCTTGAATCCTTTGAAGAACTTCACGTAGTCGCCTACCTTGCCCGGAATATTGTATACATCCTTTGCAAGGTTGACTCCTGGTTCAATCGTTTCGTTCTTGATAGCTTCCGTATAGTCCTCATTAGGTGAGAAAGTGACCTTGTGGATATCATTGGTTGTGATTCTTGGTGTGCCTCCCCAGAATAAAATACCGGCATCAAAAGAGATGTGGTAGATGTCATTGTCCCTGAAGAGTCGTCCACCGTAACCAAAGCCAAGATAGGGCTTGAAACTGTTTACACGGATGGTAGCTGAAACATTGTTGTTGGCATCTGGCTCCAGGCGGAAGATCGAGCCGTCTGTACGATTTCCCAAGCGAACACCCATTCTTCCGTAGCTCATAAACTTGTCGTACAATTCCTTACCTGCATAGAGATACTGGTCACCAATGTTCATGTAAGGAATGAAATTCTCGTAGGATGACTTCACGCGCTCATAGAGGTTGTTGTACATGCTTACTGCTACTAGCGAGGTACCATCATAGATGGCATTCTCTGCCTTGGCTATTTTGGATGGTCCCCAATAGAAACCTGCTGTAATGTGCCAGTTCCTGTCAAGGAAAGGATGAACGTCCACCAACAGTTTGAAGTTGTTCATGGTGGGTGTTCCTACCATGTCGATATCGCTGTCAACTCTGGTTCCTGTATATTCTTCCAGCATATTCGCCAGGTTGTTGAACTTTGCGGTTTCTTCTTCCTGAGATAACTTTTCATCACCCACTTGTACGCCAAAGTTCATGGTGACATGTGTGCGGGGCATCCAGGAATAACCGGTACGCAGGGTGACCATATCATTCACAGGTACAGCCACGTCGAAACCTATACCTGTTGTACCTGTAGTGATGGAGGCGTCTATGTTCTTGATCCATTTCTCTGCAGTTTGCTCCTTGCCAAGGTTCTCTGCGTTCTGCGCCATTGTCGTGAGAGATGGCAGCAATCCTACTGCCAAAGCTATCGAATATTTCTTCATAACTTATTGATTACATTAAATGAGGGTGCAAAGTTATGCAACAAGCCCCAAAGTGGCAAGTATTTGGGGCTTTTTTGTTTCTTAAAGGGCTATTTTCTTGCCATTGACGATATATATTCCTTTTGGAAGGTCATCGATGGACTCTGCATTCTTCTTTACCAGTACTCCTGTCAACGAATAAACGGTGTATGTCGTCTTGCCAGGAGTGGTGCTGATGGTAGTGATTCCAGTAGCATATTCTGCTTCAGTCAGCAGGTTAAACTCCTTAGGGGCACTGTTTGATACAGGAAGATACCAGCTGTTGGCTGGAATTGCCAATGTGGTGAGATTATCTCCATTGGCATCTTCTTCTTTCCGCATGACGGTAGGGAGTTTATTGGTAGCTGCTGTTAACGACAACTTGCCTTCTGAATTGATATTCAGGGTGCGCATTTTTGTTGCGTCAAACTTGACAGAGTTAAATTTGCTACTCCATGGGTTGCCTACGCAGAAGTATACTCCTTTCAGCTTGTTGTCTTTAGGAGTTGCAGTCGAGCTGACAACAGGAGTGATTTGATTCTTGCTGATATCGGTAGAGGTGCATTCGATGATTATAGGAGTCTCGGCTGGAATAGTTCCTGTTAACTCTTGATAGGCTGCATTGCCCTTACCTTCATCAAACTTTGTGATGTAATAAGCCTTCATTCCCTGACTTAGGGTGTAGGCGAAACCGGTAAAGAGGGCTGCGTAATGCTTGTTGCCTACAGTTACGGTTGGTTTTACTCCCAGATAGTTGTCACTGTTGTTGATCGGAGTAACAATCCAGTTACTCTGTTTACCATTGGTAACTACCCAACTTTTGTCTTTAGAACTTTCTTTATCAGCCAACAATGCTTTTTGCCCCTTGAGTTCTTGCCAGGCTGTGTAATATTTACCTCTTGGGGTGATATAGATGTAGTAGTTTATCAATTCTTTGATGCTTGTACCTTGCGCTCCGATGTTGTAGCTTTCACCTCCTTTAGAATCCAGATAGAAGATACTTCCCGGGTCGCAGGAAATCTCATCCCAAAGAGCGTTGGTAAGCAAAGCGCTGCAGTCAGCGCTGGTACTTTGGTAATCGATACCTTTACTATCATTATCACTCAGTGACATCCATCTGGCTGAACTTGCATTTTTTATTCTGTAGAAACCGCTACCTGTAATCTGAGCTTGGGTGCTAAACATTACAGAACTGGCAAGCAGAAACATGTATATTCTCTTTTTCATTCTTGTTAGCTTTCTTGAAATTAGAAAATAACCGATCTCCATTGCTTACATGATAAGTATGAAGACCGGTTATAATTATTGCTTATTAATGATTATCTGATGGCTAATTACTTAGCAATACAGATTGTTACACGGTTCATGGCATTCTTTTCGAATGGCTGAACGCGTGAACCCATAGACTTCTTGATCATGCGGTTCTTAGCAACACCCTTAGCTGCAAGTGTGTTGTAAACAGTCTGAGCACGGCGAGCAGCAATCTTATCGTTGATTGCTGCGCTACCTGTTCCCTTGTCTGCATAACCTGTCAAAGTAATCTTTGCGTCTGGGTTCTCCTGCATGTAAGTAACAATCTCAGAAATCTTGTTTCTCTGAGACTTTGCGATGGTAGAGTTGCCGATTGTGAAGAAAATATCACGACGGAAGTTCTCTTCTGCAACCTCCTTAACCTCTTCCTTAACAGGAGCAACAACTGGCTTCTCGATGATGCGCTCGATAATCTTCTCTACTGGCTTTGGAGCAGGAACTACCTTAGTAGTATAGGTCTTGCCGAGAGCAATCTTAGCACCTACCAATGCGTTGAAATACCAGTCTGGGTTACCAGCCTTCTTTGAGTTGAAACGGTCGCTCAATGTGTTGGCTGAAAGTTCAACACCAATCTTTACTTTTTCGCTTACGCGGAAATCTACGTTAGCACCCAAACGTGCAGCGAAATGAGCTTTTGAACCATCCCAGAGATACTCCAATGGAGCATGTACGCCAACTGATGTAGCGTAGCTGACAGTCTTGTTAGCAAGGATAGCCTTCTGAGCGTCTGCTGCCTCGTCGTTACCCCAAGCGATGTTGGCACCGATACCTCCGAATACACCGAAATCTATTACTCGGTTAGGGTCGAAACCACAGAAGAGGTTAGAAAGGTTGAATGTAGCGTCAACCATAGGAGCTACATAGTTCCACTTCCACTTGTAGGTAGTGTTCTGAACCTTCTGACCAGCCTTGCTCTGCCATGTGTTGAGAGAAAGACGGGCACCTACAACCTTGTTGAAGTTGTAACCTAAACCAAGCTGAGCATTTGGTGACAACAATTTATCGAAAGAAATCTCACCCAAAGTGTACTGACCACCAACCTGTGCCTGTACATACCAGTGTGGATTGAAGACATTTACAGTCTTATCAGCTTCCTGGGCTGATGCACTGATGCAACCCATAGCTACTACACCTGACAGTAATATATTCTTGATTTTCATAATCTTTTCTTATTAATTTAATTGCCTATTATCGAATGTTTTATTACTTAACTGTAACGTAGAAGTTCTTCTCTACTACCTTACCAGAGTAATCGATAGCCTTGTAAACGATGGTATAGTTACCTGCCTTAGAAGCATTGAATACTACCTTCTGGATCTGACCGTTGAAAGCAGACTTTGTTGCCTTACCGTTTACCAGAATCTCAGCACCAGCCTCCTTAACGTACAACTGCTTCTTGTAAGCAGGAGCCAAAAGTTCAGCAGTGTAAGAAGTAGCAACCAATGGAGTTGCACCAACACCTACGAAACTTGTTGCGAAGTGACTACCTGTGCTGACGAAGTTCCATGAACCATTATCAGCCTTGAACATGATGGCTGGCTGCAAGTACTTGTTGACGTTCTTGATAACACCCTCTACCTTCTTGATCAAGTTGTTTACCGTAGCAACATTCTGGTCATACTTACCTGCTAATGTGTTAGCCCAATCGAGAGCTGTCTTCACAGGACCCAATGTTGTTGACAAGTTTTTGTTGAGGTCTGCGATAAGATCCTTCATGGTATCATCCTTCACCTTGATCTGATAGATGTATGTATCCAAAGTTGTGCTGCCAGATGCGCTACCAGCCTCACCGTTAACTTCAATTGAGATGTCCTTGCTAACTTTTTCCCAGCTTACGATATAAGCGTTCTTGATGGTGTTAAGCTTCTTGCCGTCAGAAATCTGGATGATGTCGAGATCTGTGCCATTAGCAACAATCTTTACACCAGGTACAGCTACTACTGTAGCAACCTCGATTGTCTTACCTGTTGATGGGTCGATAATGTTATTGAAGTCAAGACCACTGATACCTTTCAGCTTCTCTGACAAATTAGTTGGCAACATGAAACGGTCGAGGCTGAGGTTGTCGAGCTTGCTGTTGTTTGCCAAGAAATCTAAACTCAATGGCTTAACAGCAAATGCAGCCAGTTTGATCTCAGATGTAACAACCTTCTCTACTTCATTGCCATTCTGATCCTTCTGCTTCCAAGAAGCCTGGACACCGTATGCTGTCAACTGGTTGTTGAGGTTGCTATACAAAGCAGAAGCAAGACCAGAGAGGTTCAAGCTTGTTGACTTAGGATCCTGCAACTTAGCAAGTACATTCTTTGCAGCTTCCTTCAACTGACCCTTGTTCATATCCAAACCGTCGTTCTGAGGATCTGTGCACTCAACAGGGATTGCATAGAAGCCATTAGCAGATGTAGCACGGGTGATACCATACTTCAGCACCTTGTCTGTAACAACTGGTGCGCCCAACTTGAAGCCTGGAGCGTCGTTGCCCTGACTGTCAACCAATCTGAATGTGATATTAGATGGGTCTACGTTTGCTGGGTTGATATTGATGTAGATGTTGCCTGCGTCAGACTTGATAAGCTTGCCGCCTTTTACCTCAAAATCCTCATCACCTAAAGCTGGAACGCCCCAGTATGCAGAAAGGATATTAGCCTGTGAACCCAGGAATGCGGCATTCTCGTAACCTGTAACAGGGCAATCTGTTGCCTGGATTACGATGCCTGAAACGTTGTTATTCAAGATAGCATAGATAGCATCAAGCTGTTCACTCATGGTCTTCAACTGACCATTGATAATTTTTATGGCATCATTCAAAGTGTTGATGTCGCCCTCACCAGCCAATTTGCCATAGAGCTTTTCGTTGAGTTCATCAAGCTTTTTCTGCAACTCATCAACCTCTTTAGATTTAGTCTTGAGCTCAGCGATATCCTGAATAGACTGGTTCAACTTTGCAAGTTCAGTAGGAAGCTGACCGTTAATTTTGTTAACTGCTTCCTCCAATGCTGTAGCTCTATCTCCAAGCGCACCAATTGATTCATTAAGTTGTGTGTTGAGTTTTTGGAACTTCTCAGTCCAAGTTCCGTTCAAGTTCTCGATAGCAGCCTTATTTGCAGCAACCTGTGCTTCAAGTGCATCAATCTTGTCCTTGTTGGTTGCAACATCGCTCTTCAGGTCGTCGATGTTTGCCTGCAACTGCTGGTTTGCCAACTTCAAAGCGTCAAGCTGCTTTGCAACTGCATCTGCAATAGAAATGCTAGCGTTATAAGCATTGTCGCTTTCGTGGTCTGTACAAGACACAAAAGTGCTAGCTCCACCCATCAAGAGGGCAGAGAAGAGCAAAATACTAGTTAATTGTCTTTTCATTTTTTATTAAAAATTTAATTAAACTTATGTTGTCTAACTCTAAATATGTCGTTCATGACCCTCTTATACAATAGCATTTAGTTGCTTTGTTGTTTTAGGTCACGCTTTGACATTACATTCTTAGCTCGTTATTTTTTCTTATTAAATTGTATATATACCGCTGCAAAGTTATAGTTTTTTTCAATTGGAAAGATTTTCAAGCACTTAATTGCGGAAAATGTGCTATTTTTTATATTTTTTAAGCATTCAAGCCGCCCATGTCTGCTATTTTATGGCGAGTTGCCTGTTAATTAGGTAAAATTATGTTTTAGAATAGTTGATTTAGTTCAATTCGTATCCTGGCATCATTTAAATCAATTTGTCTATATACCTATTATAAAAATATACGTGTTAAAGTATAGGTGTATAATGAAGTTATTCTTGGTGGCTTCATTCCCCTTTTCAAATACGGTGTGTACAAGCACATGTTTTGCGTAATATAAAAAGAGGTGTAATACGGATAAGGAATGTTTTAAGTGTTTACGAGTGTTAAAACATATATGTTTATCGAACTTTTTTGTCGAAGAATTTGGTGGAATGGAAAATAGTTAGTACTTTTGCACTCGCTTTTGAGAAATCAAGCATTACTCGAAGCAATATAAAGAAAGAGTTCTTTGAAAGATTTTACATAAACAGACAAGTAGTACAAGAAGCGGTTAACTTCTTAGAAATAAGAAAGTTGACTGGGTAAAAAGAAACGAACCGTCAAGCAATTGACAAGTCAGGTTTACTAAGCTTCAATAAACGAAAAGGATATTCGTCCTAAGTACAGACAACAAACACCGATTGCTTCAGCAATGAGGCAAGAAGTAAAAAAGATATTTTACAATGGAGAGTTTGATCCTGGCTCAGGATGAACGCTAGCTACAGGCTTAACACATGCAAGTCGAGGGGAAACGACATCGAAAGCTTGCTTTTGATGGGCGTC
>NZ_JBQKLN010000030.1:0-45488 GCF_052116205.1 Prevotella sp. Sow4_E9_plate
TAATTGATGGTGTAAAGATACGAAAAATATTCCAGATAACAGCATAAAGCAGAGATTATTTTCGTGAAATATAAACATTTTAAACAGTCCTTACTTTTTAAAGTGGGCTCATGACTTATTTTTATTAACAATATTCCCCGTAAATATTAAATCCATTTAACAGAACTCTGCAGGGCCGTTTCTTGCCTAACAATGATATTGCCGACAAGGACTCCTTCATGGACTTCTTGAACGAAATTATATAAAGCAGAAAGGAGGTTATTATGAGAACTGCTAATGAAATAGTTTCCAAACTAAAGGAGCATCAGTCTTTTTTGCATAGTTTTTAAGCAGCAAGACATACGTCTTAACTCCTTAACTCCTTTAACTTCCTGATATGCGAAAGCTCAGTTGTTTATAAGGTAAAGACGCAGAAATCCTTGTTTTGTAACGCAATTATAAAAAAAATAAGTAAAACTTTTGGCAGTCTTGGCATAAAATAGTAATTTTGCAACAATATGAGTAGTATTTTAGACCAAGACATCATGTACCTGCCAGGCGTAGGTCCCAAGAAGAAAGAGATACTGAGCAAGGAGCTCGGAATCAACTCTTACGGTGACCTGCTGGAATACTATCCATATAAGTATGTAGACCGCTCCAAGGTCTACCATATCAGCGAACTCACCTCTGAGATGCCTTACGTACAGATAAAAGGAAGGATTCTGAGCTACGAAGAAATAGATACCGGCAAGAGGAACAAGATGCTGGTGGCTCATTTCTCCGACGGCTTCGGCGTGGTAGACCTCACCTGGTTCCGTGGTGCACAATACATCATGAAAACCTATAAGGTGGGCACGGAATACCTCGTCTTCGGAAAGCCTACCGTCTTCAACGGCAGATTCCAGTTTACTCATCCCGACATGGACGATGCCACCCATCTTCAGATATCAGAGATGGGCATGCAGCCCTACTATTCGCTTACCGAAAACCTCAGGAAGCGCGGCTACAGCTCACGTTCCATCGAGAAGATGAGCAAACAGCTGGTCACCATCCTTCCTCCTCTTCCCGAAACACTGCCAAGCCATATCGTAGAGCGCCTGCATCTGGTTTCGCGAGATGCTGCCATCCGCATGATTCACTATCCGCATTCCCATCAGGAGATGCAGAAGGCTCAGGTGCGCCTCAAATTCGAGGAACTCTTCTATGTGCAGCTTAATATATTAAGGTATGCCAGCGACCAGCGACGCAAATACCGGGGCTATGTCTTCAACCGCATCGCCGACATCTTCAACGGCTTCTATGCCGACCATCTGCCCTTCGAACTGACGGGAGCGCAGAAACGGGTGATGCACGAAATCAGGGCCGACATGTGCAGCGGCAGACAGATGAACCGCCTCCTGCAGGGCGATGTAGGCTCGGGCAAGACGCTCGTGGCACTCATGACCATGCTCATCGCCCTGGACAACGGTTATCAGGCATGCATGATGGCACCTACAGAAATCCTTGCCGAGCAGCATCTCCAGACCATCCACTCTTTCCTGAAGGGCATGGACATCCGGGTAGAACTGCTGACGGGCATCGTGAAAGGAAAGAAAAGAGAAAAGATTCTTGCCGACCTCGCCACCGGCGATATCCAGATTCTGGTCGGCACCCATGCCGTACTGGAAGACCCCGTGGTGTTCCAGCGCCTGGGCATTGCCGTCATCGACGAGCAGCACCGCTTTGGTGTGGCACAGAGAGCGAAACTGTGGAGCAAGAGCGAGAATCCACCGCATATCCTCGTGATGACTGCCACCCCTATCCCGCGCACCCTCGCCATGACCATTTATGGCGACCTGGACGTGAGCGTCATCGACGAACTGCCACCGGGCAGAAAACCGATACAGACCCTGCATAAGTTTGATACCCAGCTCACCAGCCTCTACCAGAGCATCCGCCATCAGATTAATCTCGGCAGACAGGTATATATCGTCTTCCCGCTCATCAAGGAGAGCGAGAAGAGCGATCTGAAGAACCTGGAAGAAGGCTACGAGACGCTGAAACAGGCGTTTCCGGAATTCAAGCTGAGCAAGATTCATGGCAAGATGAAATCAGCCGAGAAGGAAGAGGAGATGGAGCTTTTCGTGAAGGGCGAGACGCAGATTCTCGTTGCCACCACCGTCATAGAGGTGGGCGTGAACGTGCCGAATGCCTCGGTGATGGTGATACTGGATGCCCAGCGCTTCGGTCTCTCCCAGCTGCATCAGCTGCGAGGCCGTGTGGGAAGAGGCTGCGACCAGAGTTACTGCATCCTCGTCACCAACTTCAAGCTTTCTGAGGAGACACGCAAGCGCATCGACATCATGTGTGATACCAACGACGGTTTCCGCATCGCCGAAGCCGATTTGAAGCTCCGTGGTCCCGGCGACCTGGAAGGTACGCAGCAGAGCGGCATGGCTTTCGACCTGAAGATAGCGAATATTGCCAGAGACGGCCAGCTGGTTCAGCTGGCACGCAATGAAGCCCAGGAAATCATCGACAACGACCCGCAATGCAATGCCCCTCAGAACGCCCTGCTCTGGAACCGCCTCAAGGAATTGAAGAAAACCCATATCAACTGGGCAGCCATCAGCTAAAGCGGCAATAAAAAAGGCGGTTTCAGCAATCACCCCCCGTTCCTGGCGATTCTATCGCCAGGCAAAAAACATTAAAAAACAAAAGCAATTATGGATAGAAGAAGAAAACCAGCCATCAGAGAACCTCGTCCGGAACTCACCATGGACGAGATGCGTGCTATCTTATCGGAATTGAAAGAAATAGAAAGCGTAACGGGCATCAGATACATTAAATTACATGTAACCGCCAAAATGATTATCGGCATCCGGGAATCATCGGGCAAGGAATTCACCATCAACCTGGATGACCTGTTCCGAGCCTATCAGGAATGCCTCAGATTTACCAGTCCGGAGGTAAAAAAGTATATTTTCATGGGACATTCCCCTGCCGTGGCATTGCTCAGAATCCTGCAAAAGCATGAAAACGAGCAGATTGACAATTAATTGCACCGAACCTTCATAACAAACGTTAAAAACTAGATTATCACGTTAAATATCGGGGAGTTGGCGTTAACAACCATTGTTTTTCGAGATTTTTTTGTTATATTTGCAACGTCTATATAACAAAATCGCAGATTAGGGTACTTGCCCTAGTGGTTTTTGCAGAATTTGGATTATGGATTCTGCGCTTATTGACATGGACCTAAAAAAGAAAATAGAAAAAGTAGTATGAGTTTTAAAAAAAGAATGAAAAAAATTTCGGTCGTTGCCTTGTTGGCGTTAACAGCTTTTCCCGTTTGCGGACAGGATCTGTTAGCAAGACAAGCTCCAGTAGACCACAGAATGAAAGCGCTTGACACGCTTGCTGTCTCGCACTATCGACTAGTGGAAGATAGAGAAAATCCTGCAGCTGAACTGTACGAGGACTTCTCTAACAAGTATGCCCATAAGGCAACAAAATTGCCAGAGCACTTCCGTATCGACCTTCGTCATTTCTGCATGCCAACTCCTAGTCGCGTTGTCACAAGTAACTTCGGTTACCGTGCTAGCTTTGGCCGCCAACATAAAGGTATGGACATCAAGGTTTATATTGGCGACTCAATCCGCTCAGCCTTTTCAGGCAGAGTTCGCATCGTAAGATATGAAGGTGGTGGTTACGGTCAGTACATCGTTATTCGTCACAACAACGGCTTGGAGACCATCTACGGCCACCTCTCAAAGCAGCTCGTTACTGAGGGCGAAGAAGTAAGAGCAGGAGATGTAATCGGCTTGGGTGGTAACACCGGTCGAAGCACAGGTTCTCACCTCCATTTCGAAACCCGTCTCTGTGGCGTGGCTTTGAACCCGGCACTCTTCTTCGATTTCCGCAATCAGGATGTCACTGGCGACTTCTACAATTTCAATCGCGATACCTACGAGAGCGAATATGCAGAGGCTAACGCTGCACGCGGCAAGATTGGAAACGGTGGATATACCAAGGAGCAGGTGAACGGTGGAGAGGTTGGAAGATATACCGCCAGTCCATCAGGAGAAAAGCTCTATCACAAGGTTAAGTATGGTGAAACGCTCATGAGCATCGCTGAGAAACGTGGTGTAAGCGTAGAGCAGATTTGCCGACTCAACGGTTACAAGAAGGATAAGAAGCTGACACCGGGACAGATTATCCGCTACTCATAATTAGGAAACTACAAGACACGAAATACGATAAATAGCAAACAAAATTTAAAATTAACAAAAACCGATTCATATAAAATACCAACAAAAAGGTCGCTACCGTCATGGCAGCGACCTTTATCTTTTCTATATTTTATCCACCTTTATTATATAAGGCATTTACATCAGGTGGAAGAATCTCAACACATCATTCAGGTTGGCTACAACGAGCAGGAGGAGGAGAATAGCAAAACCGACATACTCGGCACGCTCCATGAACTTATCGCCCGGCTTGCGGCCTGTAATAATTTCGTAAAGGAGGAAGAACACATGTCCGCCATCCAATGCCGGAATAGGAAGAATGTTCATGAACGCCAGAATAATGCTCAGGAAAGCGGTCATCATCCAGAAGGCGTGCCAATCCCACATAGAAGGGAACAAGCTGCCCAAGGCTCCGAAACCACCCAGACTCTTGGCACCTTCCTTGGTGAAGACATACTTCATATCGCCTACATAGCCCGACAATACATTCCAACCATACTTGATACCCGCAGGGAAACTCTGGAAGAAGCCGTAGCTGATATGGGTAACCTTGTAATCCAGGAGAACAGGATGATTATAGAAGCCAAACTTCACACCGTTCTCGGTAGACTGCAGCATGACATTGTTCTTCAATGTATCGCCAGACGCCTTGAGATAGGTTACCTGAGCTGTCAATGCCTTCACGCTGTCCTGATGAGAAGAGGTAGAGGCGAGAACATCATTGATGCGTCCCAGCTCCAACTGGAATTCATTGAAAGAATCCACCTTCTTGCCATTCAGAGCGAGAATCTTATCACCCTTTGCCAAACCCAGTTTGCTGGCAGGAGAATCCTTCATCACACTGTCAATCTGCAATGGCAGATAAACCTCTACGAAGCGAGGACTCTCCTTGATCATGCTGAGCATGTCGAGGTCGCCTGGCAGATTGAGACTCATCGGCTTGCCGCCACGGATGATATCTACACGAGTGGCTGTAGAAAGATCGCGATACATGTCGCCATCAAAGGTCTTGAAAGCTCCGAATTCAGTACCCACGAGAATATCATGGTCCTGGAAACCCAATGCCTTTGCCTCGGTATTGAACTTCATTCCCTGAGTCATGTCCTTGGTTGCTACATAGTCTTCGCCCCAATGGAAAAGAATCATGGAATAGATGAAGAGAGCCAGTACGAAATTGACCAGCACACCGCCAATCATAATCAGCAGGCGCTGCCATGCCGGCTTGCTGCGGAATTCGAAAGGCTGCTCAGGCTGTTTCATCTGTTCAGTATCGAAACTCTCGTCTATCATACCCGAAATCTTACAATATCCTCCGAGAGGCAACCATCCCAAACCGTAAGTGGTATCCGAATTCTTTGGCTTGAACTCGAAGAGATGGAACCAAGGGTCGAAGAACAGATAGAACTTCTCTACTCTTACACCGAAGAGCTTGGAGAAGAAGAAGTGTCCGCCCTCGTGGAGCAACACCAAGATGGAAAGCGACAGCATCAGCTGCAACGCTTTGATCAAAAATACTTCCATTTATTTACTTTGAACTTTGAACTTGGAACTTTGAACTTTATGATGAGTCCTATATCCTGCGTTCATTTTAATTATTAATTATTAATTATTAATTCTACATTATTAATTATTACTTGAGCATCAGCTCCGTTGCTATGCGGCGAGCCTCAGCATCCGTCTGCAGATAGACATCGAGATCTGGATTGCTGTCGAAGGTGGCCTTAGCCATCGTCTCCTCGATGATGTCTGCCATCTGGAGGAAGCCACATTCGCCTTTGCGGAAACCGGCATTCACAATCTCATTGGCTGCATTCACGATGCACGACATATTGCCACCCTTCCTGATAGCATCAAAGGCAAGCTGCAGGCACTTGAACTTCTTATAGTCAGGCTTGAAGAACTGCAAATCCTGCGTCTTGAAGAGGTCGAGACGCTCCCCATCGAGATGCAGACGCTGAGGGAACGAGAAGGCATACTGGATAGGCAGACGCATATCAGGCACGCCCAACTGAGCCTTCACGGCTCCATCGACAAACTGAACAGCACTATGAACAACACTCTGAGGATGGATGAGAACCTCTATCTTGTCGGCAGGAACGCCAAAAAGCCATTTCGCCTCTGTCACCTCGAAACCCTTGTTCATGAGCGAAGCCGAATCGATGGTAATCTTGGCTCCCATATCCCAGGTAGGATGCTTGAGGGCATCGGCTGCAGTAACCTTCTCCAACTGCTCGTGGGTATAATTACGGAACGGACCGCCCGAACAGGTCAGGAGAATCTTCTCTACCTCGTTGTCGCCCTCGCCCACCAGACTCTGGAAGATGGCGCTGTGTTCACTGTCTACCGGAAGGATAGGCACATGATATTCCTGGGCAAGATTACAAATCAACTCACCTGCCACCACGAGGGTTTCCTTGTTGGCAAGACAAATTTTCTTACGAGCCTTGATGGCATGGATAGTCGGCTCCAAGCCAGAAAAACCAACCATGGAAGCCAGCACCATATCGATAGGCTCTGCCTGTACGATGTCGCAAAGCGCCTGGGCACCTGCATAAACCTTGATATCTGGCTCATCGCTCAGCATATCCTGCAATTCCTCGTAGTGGTTCTCGTTGGCTATCACTACGGCAGCAGGGTGGAACTTATGTGCCTGCTCGGCAAGTTCCTTCACCCGGTTGTTGGCGGTAAGGCAATATACCTCGTAAAGGTCGCTATGCTGCTCGATGACATCGAGTGCCTGCGTGCCGATACTGCCGGTAGAACCGAGAATACATATCTGTTGTTTCTTCATCATTATATCATTTATAAGTCAAGCAATCCTTCCGGAATCGCCATTCTGATTTCCTTCTTTTCAGCATTCACCTCTTCGATGAGGTCGTTGCTGGCAGGGATGAGAATGTCATCACCTTCAGGAGTCGTCACTTCGAAAAGGAGGTTGAGGGTGGAATCATCAACACGATCCAGAGTACCTACCAACTTTCCACTTACGGCATCTACCAGCTGAAAACCGATGATTTCTGCCCAGGTCATGTTCTCACCATCGCTATCTGAAAGGTGGCGTGGAAAGAAGACCTCGCGACCGGTATAGTTGCGAGCCTGCTCCTGGGTATCGATATCCTCAAATTTCACGAGTACATTCTCATCATTCTTGAAACGATACTCCTCTAAATAGAAAGGTACGAGGATGCCGTCGATGTCGAGCACCAGATACTCGGCATCCACACGGTCGAAAACATCATCGGTAATGGCAAAGGTTATCTCGCCCTTCACCCCATGAGGCTTTCCCAACTTACCTATCTTATATACTTCGTCACGTCTAATCATATTACTTGGAACTTTGAATTTTGAACACCTAGTCGCAGACACGGGTAATCTTGGCACCCAGCGCATTGAGGCGATGCTCGATATCCTCGTAACCACGGTCTATCTGAGCGATATTCTCGATACGGCTGGTACCGTTGGCACTCATGGCAGCAATCAGCAGGGCGATACCGGCACGGATATCCGGACTCGTCATCCTGCCAGCACGCAACTTGATTTTATGGTCATGACCTACCACCACGGCACGATGAGGATCGCAGAGGATAATCTGTGCACCCATATCTATCAGCTTATCTACGAAGAAGAGACGACTCTCGAACATCTTCTGATGGAAAAGCACACTGCCACGAGCCTGAGTAGCCACCACGAGGAGCACCGAAAGAAGGTCTGGCGTAAGTCCAGGCCATGGAGCATCGGCAAGCGTCATGATGGTACCGTCGATAAACGAATCTATCACATAATGCTTCTGCTCCGGAATGACAAGGTCATCGCCCTCTACCTTGATCTTCACACCGAGACGGCGGAAAGAATCAGGAATGATACCGAGATCCTTGACCGAAACGTCCTTGATGCGGATACCGGCACCACACATGACAGCCATTCCGATAAACGAACCCACCTCGATCATATCGGGCAGGATGCGATGGCTGGCACCATGCAGCTTCTTGACGCCCACGATGGTAATCAGATTGCTGGCAATGCCACTGATCTGTGCTCCCATCGCATTGAGCAGATGGCAGAGCTGTTGGATATAAGGTTCGCAAGCCGCATTGTAAATGGTGGTGGTTCCCTCAGCAAGGACGGAAGCCATGATGATATTGGCTGTACCCGTCACGGAAGCCTCATCAAGCAACATATAGCAGCCCTTGAGCTTCTTTGCCTGAATCTGATACACATTGCGCTCCTCGTCATGGACGAAGGTTGCACCCAGATACTTGAAACCCAGAAAATGGGTATCGAGACGGCGACGACCAATCTTATCGCCACCCGGCTTGGCAATGGTAGCCTTGCCGCATCTTCCGAGCAGCGGACCAAACATGAGCACACTGCCACGAAGGGAAGAACATTTCTTCACAAACTCCAGACTTTCGAGATAGTCCAGATTCAGTTCGTCACTCTGGAAGGTATAGTCGTGACGGTTATGCTGAGTAACCTTCACACCTATTTCCTTGAGCAACTTGATGAGGTTGTTCACATCCAATATGTCCGGCACATTATTAATGCGCACAGGCTCATCGGTAAGGATGGTGGTACAGATTACCTCCAGCGCCTCGTTCTTGGCGCCCTGGGGATAGATGGTACCCTGGAGCGGATGTCCGCCCTCTATAATGAAAGACTCCATAGAATTCTATTTAATAATGTGTTACTTATTTTCTCTTTTTACCGTTATTATTATTGTAAGGCACATCACGGATAGGAGCAAACTTAAAGGTGCCCAGATCCAGCTGTATCTTACCATGAGTATAGCGGGCAAGGTCAGAAGCCACCTTCTCCTCATCAGCCGAGCCATGACTCCACTGCATCAGGTCGCGACGCATCTGATTGGCTGTCAATTCTACAAGCGCATCACGCTCTGCTCCCGGCTCCATATGCTCGAGTTGTTCAAACACACCGAACATCATGGCTCCGTAATGGCGCACAGGAATGCGCTTCATCGGATAGTCCATTGGCTCTGGCTTCTTGGCAATCAGAGCAGCATGAGCTATATCGTAAGGATAGTCGATATCCAGCTGGAATCCGCTCATGATGGCAAGATGATCCCAGAACTTACGGTCTTTCTCTGCCTGCGTCATTCCCTCTGGGAACATACGTTTCATGATACTGATGATGGACTCAGCGCAACGCTGGCGCTCATTGCGGTCGGTGAGCGTCAGACAGTGATCCACCATCTTCTGGATTTCGCGGCCATATTCTGGCAGCACGAGTTTCTCCCGCTGTGTATTGTAATCTAATCCTTGTATATTCATATTCTTCTTCATCTAATTATTTTAATATAGTCAATGCGCTCATGGATGAGAGCCGCTTAAATTAATTTCTTCGGCATCTTGGCTACGAAGTCCTTGAGATAGAAAGGCACGAAATAGGCAACATCCTCAAACTTGCCTTCTACAAATCGCTTCTCAGCAAGCGGAGCCATGTTCTTTGCCAATGGTTCAATGCCCTCTACGAGGTGAGCGTTAGGATGATTGATGGTCTCCATACACTTGGCAGCACCATTGCCGAAGAAATACACATGATGCTGATCAAGGTATTCCTTGTAAGTATCAGCATCCACAATATCAGCCTGGATAGGGCGAACCACCTTCAAGGCGCGGTCGAGCACTTCGGCATATACCTCCATGCGACGGGCGTCGAGCATAGGTACGATGAGGGCGTCTTCATCTTCAGGATGTTCGCCTAGCAATACAGGCACAGCCATCAGTTCAAGGGTTGGAACTGCTATCAACTTCACGCCACGGCCATAGCAGATGCCCTTCGCCATACTCACGCCGATACGCAATCCGGTATAGGAGCCTGGACCACAACTTACAGCCACAGCCTCTAATGGAAGACCATGAGAATCGAGAAAATCCAAAGCCTCATCAACATACACACCCAACTTAACTGCATGGTTAGGACCTGAGTGATCTTCCTTGTTGAAAATCACCTGTCCACTATCACTAATTGCCACTGAGCACACGTCCGTACTCGTCTCAATATTCAAAATACACGACATAATTTAAAAATATATTCTTAAATAAGTTGCAAATATACGCATTTTCTCGCTTTTTTTTGTACTTTTGCAGAAATTTAACGCGAAAGATTATATGATACAGTCAATGACAGGCTTCGGAAAAGCTACCGCGGCCTACAAAACAAAGAAGATTAATGTAGAGATAAAGTCATTAAACAGCAAAACGCTTGACCTCTCTACACGTATAGCTCCGCTCTACAGAGAGAAGGAGATGGAAATTCGTCAGTACATCGCTAAGTCATTGGAAAGAGGAAAGATAGACTTCTCTATCTGGATAGAGAAGGATGCTGCCACCGATGCTACACCTATCAACGGTGCGCTTGTACAGAATTATTACCAGCAGATCAAGAAAATATCGGAAGAAACCGGTATTCCTGAGCCAACTGACTGGTACAACTGTCTGTTGCGTCTTCCTGATGTAACAACGAAGACAGAAGTCGAAGAATTGACAGAAGAGGAATGGGAGGTTGCCAAAAATGCAATTTGCGAGGCTGTGACCCATCTTCAGGACTTCCGCAAGCAGGAAGGAGCCGCTCTTCAGAAGAAATTTACCGAGAAAGTGGATAACATCCAGGCTCTCCTGGCTAGCATCGAACCATACGAGAAGGCTCGCGTGGAGAAGATCAGACAGAACATCGTTACCGGCTTGCAGCAGATTCCGAATGTGGATTATGACAAGAACCGACTGGAGCAGGAGCTTATCTACTATATCGAGAAGCTCGACATCAGCGAGGAGAAGCAGCGTCTTGCCAACCACCTGAAGTATTTCCGTGAGACCATGAACGAGGAAGGTCATGGCGTAGGAAAGAAACTCGGTTTCATCGCACAGGAAATGGGACGCGAAATCAACACCACCGGCTCCAAGAGCAACCAGGCAGAAATGCAGAACATCGTGGTGAAGATGAAGGACGAGCTGGAGCAGATCAAGGAACAGGTGCTGAATGCTCTCTAAAGAGAAAAGCTCTCCCCAAAAAGAGCCCCCCAAAAAGAGCCCCCCAAAAAGAGCCCCCCAAAAAGAGCCCCCGTTCCAGGCGATTCCATCGCCTGGCAAAAGAATGGCATATAAAAAGAAAAAGGAACAATGAAGAACGGATTATTAATTTTCAGTGCCCCATCGGGCAGTGGTAAGAGCACCATCGTCAACTGGTTGATGAAAGAACACCCAGAGTTGAAGTTGGCTTTCTCCATCAGTTGTACCTCTCGTGCTCCTCGTGGCACAGAGCAGAATGGTGTTGAATATTTCTTCCTCTCTCCTGAGGAGTTTAAGGCTAAGATAGAAGCTGATGAATTCCTGGAATACGAGGAGGTTTACCAGGACAGATTCTATGGCACCTTGAAGTCGCAGGTGGAAAACCAGCTTGCCAAGGGCGAGTCGGTAATCTTCGACGTTGACGTTAAAGGCGGTGTGAACATCAAGAATTTCTATGGCGACCGTGCCCTGAGCATCTTCGTACAGCCACCTTCGGTTGAGGAATTGCGCCGCCGCCTGGTGGGTCGTAATACTGATGCCCCAGAGGTTATCGAACAGCGCCTTGCCAAAGCCAGCTATGAGCTGACCTTCGCTCCTCAGTTCGACAACGTCGTTGTCAACGATGACCTGGAGAAGGCTCAGCAAGAGGTTTATCAGCTCGTAAAAGCCTTTTTAGACGCAGAATAGCTAAAGCATAAGCAAAGAATAGCTAAAGCATAAGCAAAAAATAGCTAAAGCGAAGCCAGCTATCAGAAAGCAAAGCCCCCGTTCCAGGCGATTCCGTCGCCTGTCCAAAAGGCAAATACAGCTCGCTTTGCTAATCATAAAGTTCAAAGTTCTATGTTCAAAGTTCAAAGTAAGAAAGTAGGAATCTTTGGCGGTAGCTTCAACCCCATCCATACCGGCCATATCGCATTGGCGAAAAGCCTGTGCGAGAAGGCGGGGCTGGACGAGGTGTGGTTTATGGTATCGCCTATGAACCCCTTTAAAAAGACGGCAACCGACTTGCTCGATGACCATCTGCGACTGGAAATGGTAGAGAAGGCACTGGAGAAGGAGCCTCAGCTCAAGACATGCGACTACGAGTTTCGCCTGCCCAAGCCATCCTATACCTGGCACACGCTTCAAGCCATCAGCCAGGAATTCACAGACATCGAGTTTACGCTGCTGATAGGTGGGGACAACTGGGCTGCCTTCGACAAGTGGTATCATCACGAAGATATCCTTGCCCACTACCCCATCGTTGTCTATCCCCGTCAGGGAAGCAGCGTGGGCGAAGTGCCTGAAGGCGTAACAATAGTAGCAACTCCATTGCTCAACATCAGCAGTACCGAGATACGGCAGCGCATCAAAGAAGGAAAGAGTATCAAGGGAATGGTACCGGAGAGCATCGAAGAACTGGTAAAAAGAAACTATAACGCCCGATAAAAAAATAACATCCGGGTGTTTGGAAACTTCTGCCTTTTAAAAGCATATAACGTTTGCTTCAAAAAACTGTTTACAACATTTTAAACAACAATAGAAAGATATGAGTTGGAAAGAAATCATCAAGAAGTGTCTTAGTGTGGCATCTGCTCCTATTCGCAGAAATGCCAACTTCTTCGTGTTCATGTACTTACTGGGCACGATCAGTTCACTGGTGACCATACCGAAATATGGCTCATTGTACGACAATCTGTTTCTGGAACTCTTTGTCGACCTCTACCTCCTGTGTGCCATTCTTGCTATCTTCCCCAAGAAGGTACGCTTCTGTCTACGTATCGTGCTATACATTATATTATATAGCACCGCAGCCGCAGACACCTATTGCTTCGTGAATTTCGGTTCCACACTCAATCCTTCCATGCTGATGCTGGTGGGTGAAACCAACAGTGCAGAGGCGAGCAACTTCCTCTCAGCACTCATCTCTGCCGAAGTTCTCTTCAGCAGCGTAGGCTGGATCCTGCTCCTGGCTCTGATTCAGATACTCATCGCCATCTTCCGCAAGCCACTCATCAAGCTCTATGTCTTCCTCATCACCATACTCGAATTGGCTTCGCTCAAGAAACGGTTGATGGCCATTCCTCGTATGACCGCAGCCATGCCGGCAAGTTTCGGAATCCTCTGTATCGCTGTTTTCATCACTGGCTTGTGCACTTCATGGCACAACAAGACGGCTTTCCACAAGCTGATGTCGGGCAAAACCATCGGAGAGGTGGAGCACACCCTGACAGAGAAAGACCATGCCGTGCTCTATCTGCCTATCTACCGACTCGACTTCAGTATCTATGCCAACCAGCTGGCAGCGCATCAGATAACCCAGCTTATCCGTGCCGCACATACCGTAAAGGTGGACAGCTGCAGCTATCGCTCACCTAATATCGTGCTCATCATCGGCGAAAGCTACGGCAGACATCACTCGCAGCAATACGGCTATTTCATGGAGACGACTCCTAGACAGACAGCCCTGGAAAAGAGCCGGAAACTCACCAAATTCACCGATGTAGTAACCTGCTGGAACCTGACCAGCTTCGTATTCAAGAACATGCTCTCCACCCATGTGATAGGCGAGAAAGGAGAATGGTGCGACTATCCGCTCTTCCCGGAAGTGTTCAGAAAGGCTGGCTACAACGTTACCTTCATCACAAACGAATTCCTGCCGCAGGCTAAAGAAGCCGTCTATGACTTCAGCGGTGGCTTCTTCCTGAACAATCCGGAACTGAGCAAGCTGCAGTTTGACCATCGCAATACCCAGTTGCACGATCTTGACGACGGATTGCTGAAAGACTATGACGACAGTCTGAAGACATTCCAAAAGGAGCACAACCTCACCATCTTCCACCTGATGGGACAGCACGTGAACTACAAGCTGCGCTACCGCAAGGAACAAGCCAAGTTCTGGGCAAGCAGCTACGAGGAAAAGCGACCAGAGCTGACCACGGCACAGCGCAAGATGCTGAGCCATTACGACAATGCTACCCTCTACAACGACTCTATCGTGGCGCAGATCGTGAAACGATTCCAGAAGGAGGATGCCGTTGTCATCTATGTACCAGACCATGGCGAGGAATGCTATGAGGAGGACCGCGGCTTTATCTGCCGTAACCATTCAGCCAACATCGACTGGCCGCTGGCCCACTACGAATTCGAAATTCCTTTCTGGATATACTGTTCACCGAAGTATATCAGGAACCACCGCGACATCTACCGTCAGATACGCAAGGCAAAGGACAAGCGATTCATGACCGATGCCCTGCCTCACCTATTATTATATCTGGCTGGCATCGAGACGCCTACCTACAAGGAGGAATATAATATCCTGAGTCCGAAATACAACGAGATGCGACCACGTATCCTCAAGAATTCAGCCGACTACGACCAGCTGCGCGACGAGCATCTGGAAAAGGTAGAAAAGGAAAAAAGGAAAAAGGAAAAAAGCAAGAAAGGAGATAAGAAATGAAACAGTCGATATTAACAAGAGAAGCCTGCAATGCACTGAGAGGACTTGCCATCATCGGCATCTTCCTGCACAATTACTGTCATTGGCTAGGTCCTATCGTCAAGGAGAACGAATATCAGTATATCCAGCACAACGTAGACTGGCTGGCTCAGGTTATCGTCAATCCCGACTTTAACCTGCCTATCCACCTGCTCTCGTTCTTCGGTCATTACGGAGTGCCGGTATTCCTCTTCCTGAGTGCCTACGGACTGGTGATGAAATATGAGGCAAAACCCCACCTCTCAGCAGAACAGGAAGCACAGATATATCATATCTCTGGTGAGAAATCGGCTTGGCGCATCAACTGGCGCGAGCCGCTGCGCTTCGTGCGCTATCATTATCTGAAACTCTTCAAGATGATGATAACCGGTTTTGCAGCATTCACCATGCTCGACCTCATCACGCCGGGCTCTCATCACTATGCAGCGCTCGACATTGTGGCAATGCTGGGCATGTTCAACAATGTATTGCCAAACCCAGACAACATCATCTGGCCGGGACCATACTGGTTCTTCGGACTGATGCTGCAGCTCTACATCGTATACCGCCTCTTCATCTATCGCCGTCACTGGGGATGGACGGTGGCGCTGATGGCAATCTGCATCGGCATTCAGCTAGCCTTGGGATTCGACAATCCGGAGAGTGAAGCGATGAACCGCTACCGCTACAACTTCATGGGAGGCATGCTGCCATTCGGACTCGGCATCCTCTATGCACGTTATGGCGAGAAGATATTGATGACCTTCCATTCTCCAGTTACCAATTTCTTTGGCATCATCTTCAGCATCTCGCTCATCTACAGTCTGAGCGGAAGCATGCTGGGCTGGACCTTCGTTCCCTTCTTCATCTGTCTGCTGAGCGTACTGCTTGCTGAACTCCTGCAGGACATCAACTGGCTGAAGGGCACTTACAAGGTATTGGCATGGATGGGCAGCATCTCAGGTGCCCTCTTCGTCATTCATCCGGTAGCCCGCAAAATCTTCATCCCTATCAGTCGCCGTGGCGACATCTATGCCGGTCTGCTGCTCTACATCATAGCCAGCGTTTGTCTGGCATGGCTGTTTACCCAACTGATGAAGAAGATTCCAAATCCAAAGTATTGAGAGTGAAGAACGAAGAGTGAAGAGTGAAGAATTCAATAGCTATTGAAACTCACCCTTCGTTTTTCACCTCCATAACAAAAAACAAACAAGAAGACAAGAGAATTCTTCACTCTTCGTTCTTCACTCTTCACTTAGCTTATGAAGATAAAAGATATAGAACTGGCGAATATCAGCAGATTTCGCGGAGAATTGATGGGAGCGGCGATGCTCTTCATCATCCTGTTCCATGTAGCACTACCTAGAGAGGATGCCTTTTTCGGGCTTCGCAGAATGGGTAATGTGGGAGTAGATATGTTCTTATTCCTCAGCGGAATAGGACTGTGGTTCTCGTGGACGAAGAATCCTTCTGCCAAGCATTTCTTCATCCGCCGCTATCTGCGCATCTACCCAACCTGGCTCATCATCGCCTGCCTCTTCTATATCCCAGGGTTCCAGGGAGGCAGTGCATGGAACTGGATCAATCTCTTTGGCGAGATAACCATCAACTGGGGGTTCTGGCTGCATGATGAACTCAACTTCTGGTACATCCCAGCCACGATGATGCTCTATCTCTTTGCCCCTGCCTATATGGAACTCATCAAGCGCCACCCTATTTACCGGTGGTTGCCGGTGGTGATGATCATGTGGTGCATCCTGGTACAATATGTCACCCCAATACATCAGGCTGTGGGACATCTGGAGATATTCTGGAGCCGCGTGCCTATCTTCTTCATCGGCATCAATATGGGTGAGATGGTAAGACAGAAGCAGACACTCGACGGAGCCTCGATATGGATGATATGGCTGATGTTCCTGATGACGCTGCTGGCGAGTATCTTCCTGGAGCAGGAGAAACATGGCATGTTCCCGCTCTTCCTGGAGCGAATGCTCTATATCCCGCTCACCATCACGAGTATCCTGCTGCTCAACCGCATCTTCCGCCGTACGCCCCACTGGTTCAACCGCGGTTTCATGCTGGTAGGAGCACTGAGCCTGGAATGTTATCTCATCCACATCCACTTCGTACTCAAATATATAGAACCTTATCATCTGGGCTATTGGCCAACCTTCCTTGCCTGCATAGCAATCACCCTGCCTGCAGCATGGATATTGAGCAAGATAGCAGGATGGATTTCTAATGAATTAGCTAAGATTATCAAGTAAAAAGGAGTTTTTATGAACGAGAATAAAATGAAAGACAGCAAAGGAATGGCTGCCTTAATGCGACTGATTCGCCCAAAACAATGGATCAAGAACGGATTCATCTTCGTACCGCTGTTCTTTGGCGGTGCCCTGTTCCAAATCGATGCTTTGCTGGCTGGACTGATTACCTTCTTCGCCTACAGCTTTGCTGCATCGAGCATCTACTGCTTCAACGACATCTTTGATGTAGAGGCCGACCGCCGTCACCCCGTGAAGTGCCACCGCCCGATTGCATCAGGAGCGGTAAGCATCAGGCAGGCATACGGTCTGATGTTTCTCATGCTGGCACTCTCCATGGGTACATGCTGTCTGCTGGAATCATGGGAAATCATGGGCATCATCGCCTTCTATTGGCTCTTAAACCTCTGCTACTGCGCCAAGCTCAAGCAGTATGCCATCATCGATGTCTGTATCGTAGCCTTCGGTTTCGTACTCCGCCTGCTGGCAGGTGGTGTGGCTACCCATATCATGCTGAGTAAGTGGATTGTGCTGATGACCTTCCTCATCACCCTCTTCATGAGTTTTGCCAAGCGCCGCGACGATGTATTGCGCATGGAAAAGACGGGCGAGGCTCCCCGCAAGAACACCAGCCGCTATAACCTCACCTTCATCAACCAGGCAATTACCATTACCGCCTCGGTTACCCTGGTATGCTACATCATGTATACGGTGAGTCCTGAGGTTATCGAGAATTTCCATACTGATTATCTCTATCTTACCAGTGTATTCGTATTGGTGGGTTTGCTGAGATACATCCAGATAGCAGTGGTAGACCAGAAAAGCGGCGACCCTACGAAGATTATCCTGCGCGACAGGATTACCCAGTTTATCGTCCTTGCCTGGCTGCTCTCCTTCCTCATCCTTATCTATATCGTATAAGATTAATCCAAAAGAAGAACAAGAAATGAAGAAGAAAATATACTGTTTCGATTTCGACGGAACACTGACAACAAGCGATACCTTGCTGGAATTCATCAAGTATGCCAAGGGAACCAGCCGTTTCCTGATGGTTTTTCTGATGTACAGTCCGCTCCTGGTGCTGATGAAACTGCATCTCTTTCCCAACTGGAAGGCGAAGCAACTCATCTTTGCTCACCTCTTTGCCGGCATGCGCATCGAGAAGTTTGATGCGCTCTGCTGTGGCTTCGCTGAAGAAAGCCAGCATCTGCTTCGTCCTAAGGGCATCACCCTGGTACATGAAGCATTGGCGGCTGGGGCAAAGGTCTTCATCGTAAGTGCCAGCATCGACAACTGGGTGCGCCCCTTCTTTGAGATTCGGAATCTGAAAGGCGTTCTGGTGCTTGGTACACAGATAGAAGTTGTGGAAGGCAAACTGACGGGCCGCTTCAAGAGCAACAACTGTTATGGAGCAGAAAAAGTATGCCGAATCACGGAAGCCCTTTCTGCATCACAAACAGCAGATACCGGCGACAAGACATTTCTCGACCGTTCTCTCTATGAGATAGAAGCCTTCGGCGACAGCCGTGGCGATAAGGAGATGCTTGCCTTCGCAGACCAGGGGCACTACAAGCCTTTCAGAGAATAAACCATCCAGTGAATAAACCTTTCAGAGAATAATCACTCCCGGAAGAAGTCTTCCTGAAAGATAAGTCACAGATATAGAAACATATAAATCAGAAGGAACCAGATGAAAAGAAATACCGATCTCGATTTCATTCGAGCCATCCTCATTATCCTCATGATATTGATTCATATCGTGAGTTTCGGCAACGCATATCCCCAGCTCAAGGCAGGCATCCTGTCATTCATGATGCCTACCTTCCTCATCATCACGGGCTATCTCGTGAACATCGAGAAGACCGGCAGGCAGATGGGAAACTATCTGAAATGCCTCGCCCTGCCTTATGTCATCATGGTGACAGGATTCTCAGTCCTCTCCTATTATATGCCGGTGAGAGATGGCATCACAGAGCTCTCCCTCTCCCAGATAGGCGAGAAAATCTTCATCACTTCCATCGGTCCCTATTGGTTTATCCAGACCATGATTATCTGCGGAACGCTCTATTATTTCTGCTTCCGTGGAAGGAATTGGAATGATTTACGCAAGAATTATACGAAAAGAGATACCTATGCCAGCCTTTTCGTCTTCGCACTTACGCTGCTCCTGATATCAGAAACTCCAGCCCTATCGGCAAGTGCAGCAGCCTATTATTTCATCGGCGTGGTCATCCGACAGAGCAAGACGGAGTGGAACAAGCTGTTCCGCCACGAGTCCTTCGCCATCATCCTGTGGATTTATCTGCTCAACCACGATGATTGGTACGACTGGGGCAACCTGGCCATCGTTTTCTCCTGCTGGTGCTGCATCAGCACCCTGCTGTTCCTGCAACACCTGCTCGATGCTCCCGAACGCTTCAAGGATTTCAGTCCAATGATAGAAAAAGCGGCAAAGGTGACCAACAGAATCAAGAACACCTTATTATATATAGGTCGCAACACGCTGCCTATCTACCTCTTCCACCCCATCTTTACGATGGCTGCGAAGTTCTACCATCCCCTCTTTGCCTGGGATCCGAGCGAGATTTCGTTTGCTCTCTTCACCGTGATACTCGCCATCCTGGGAAGTATCGCCATTGCCAGAATCATGGAAAAGACCAAACTGGCTTACCTCTTCGGAAAGGGAAAGATATTAAGATAATTCAATAAAAGAATAGAACCATGAATATCAAGAAAAAAATAAACGATATGGATGATGCCAAGCGGGAAAAGCTGGGCGAAGTAGTGCGCTTTGGCATTGTGGGCGGACTAGCCACCATACTGCAATACGTCATCTACCTTGCCATGATGCCAGCCCTGGCTCATTTCATTCCGCAGATAGGCGACCATACCCTGGCAACTACCGCCAATACCATCGCCTACCTGGTGAGTTTCATCTTCAACTTCATCGCCAGCACGCGCTATACCTTCAAGGTGAAAGCGAATGCCAAGCGGGGAGCAGGATTCACCTTGTCGCACATCGTTAACTATTCGATGCAGACCCTCTGCCTGAATGTCTTCGTAGGGCTGGGACTCGCCAAACAATGGGCAATGATTCCTACGCTCTGCATCTGCATCCCAGTCAACTTCCTCCTGGTGAGGTTCTTTCTCAAAAAGAAATAGAAATAAAAGATTTATCATAGCAAAACCAATATGAGAAAAGTTTTCGATATATTCAAGATTAGAAAAGAAGAAAGATGGCTGGCACTCGACATTTTCCTGATGCTTGCCGTCCTCAACAGCTTCGTTATTGCCCGATACGCTGGGGCTTTCACACAGATAACCGATGATTACTACAAGAATTTCATCCGCCACTTCTGCGTATCAGGCTTCGACCCGCTGACTTACTGGGTATTGAGCGACTGGAGTGCGGCATATAATGTATACCGCCATCCATTGCTGGCAGCCTATATGTACGTTCCCTATCTGCTGAATATGGGACTGATGAAGCTGACAGGCTACAACTGTGCCCTCTTCATCGCCATCGCCATTCAGATATTCTGCGGCTTCTATGCCATGATATTCCTCTATCGTATCTTCCGTGAAGTCGTAGAATTGGGACAGAAAGTTTCCCGGATGCTCACCCTGCTCTTCTTTTCCTTCGGATTCGTCATGGTCACCACCATCGTTCCCGACCACTTTGTCATCTCGATGATGCTGCTGATTCTGGCACTTTATATCTCCGGCAAGAGAATGAAGAGTCATCATCAGTTCAAGATTTGGCAGAGCATCCTCTACTTCCTGCTCACCGCAGGAACCTCGCTCAACAACGGTTTGAAGATTTTCCTCTCTTCCTTCTTCGTTAACGGCAAGGCGTTCTTCCGGCCTAAGCACCTTCTGCTGGCAGTCGTCTTACCGGCAGGACTGCTCTGGGGATTCTGTCAATGGGAATACCGCACACTGGTATGGCCTCAGGAAATGGCGAAGAAAGAGGCGAAAGCCAAGAAGATGGCGGCAAGAAAGGAAAAACAGCAACGTGCAGCCAAACTGAAGCAGCTGAAGGATTCGCTCGTTCAGGATTCCATCCAGCGAGGACTCAAGATTATCACGCCTGAGGAAATCGCACAGAAAGCCAAGAACGACAGCATACAGAAGGCAAAACAGCTGGCAAAGGAAGAGGCTAAGAAGAAAAAAGGACCAAAGCAGGGAGCACCGATGAAGAAGGTGGGATTTCTGAGCTGGACCGATGTCACTACCTCCAGAAGCCAGGCGCTCATCGAAAACTTCTTCGGTGAAAGCATCCAGTTGCACGAAGATTATCTGCTGGAAGATGAATTGAGAAACAACTGTGCCCGTCCGATGTTTGTACCTTATCGCCATTGGTGGAACTATGCAGCAGAAGCCATCCTGCTATTGCTGTTTGCCGGAGGTATCTGGGCAGGCAGAAAGCACAGGGTCCTGTGGCTTGCCCTGTCCTATTTTGCACTCGACCTGTTTCTGCACATCGGATTGGGATTCGGACTGAACGAAGTATATATCATGACGGCACATTGGATCTATGTCTTGCCAATAGCCATGGCATATCTCTGCAAGTCAGCCCAAGGCAGATTCCGCAAGGGCATCATCACCACCATCGGCATCCTGACCGTCTATCTCATTCTATACAACGGATCATTGATATTCAGATATTTCTGTCTGTAAACAAGAAACGCCCTGTAAAGGCAAAAGCGTTAAAACTAAACGTTAATGATGCTTTTGCTCTTACAGGGCGTTTTTTTATACTTTCATTTAAACATGCTTTTCCGTTCCCATCCATTTTCCCAACCGTTTCCGGATGGCTTTCAGGATGATGGAGAAATTGCCGTATCGCAGATTGAGGAAGAGTTCTTCCATCGAACGGCCTATCTTAATCCACGGATGGCCCCAGCAATTAATTTTGTAGAGACGTTCCTTATACTCAACATCTTCCAGGATATAACGGGGATGCTTGAGCGGGAACTCCAATTCATGGCGCTTCATCATGAAAATCCTGCGATAAGCCTTCGGCGTGGTCTTCATGCTACCCGAAAAATGGGTAGACTCATCAGACAAGCCAAGATTATTAATCAGATTCTTTGCCGGCATAATCGCCATACCCGAACTCAGCAGCATGGCAGACCAGAACAGACTTTCGAAATACTGCTTGCCTGAGGCGCGATGGTCCTGCATCATCCGGATAAGATCAGAACGCAGCTTCCTGCTCTTGGCAAACGACTTCAGTTCCCGCATGGTATAAGCATCATCCAGGAAAGCATACTGCTCATCGCGCTTATCGAAAACACGACGCCACGAAGCCCACCCCCAGATGGCAAATACCGAAGTAAAGAAATAACTGTTGGGACAATAAGCGGTAATCTCGTCCTCATTGAATCCTGCAATCATGGAGATACGCTCATCGTGCTCATAGCGGTCGAGCATTTCCTTGCAGAAAGGAAAAAACGACTGAGACGGTACACAGTCATCTTCCAGGACGATGCACTTGTCAACCATCGAGAAAGCCCATTTCTGCGAGAGATGTCCCGAAGGGTCACATCCCTGGTTCTTGGTCTGATAAGAACGATGCACCTCACATTCCCAGTCGATATTCTCATCCGACGCAATCTGGCGGCACGCCTCAATACCCGGCACATCCCGCTCTCCCCTAGCTCCATCCTGATAGAGGAACAGCTTGGCAGGACGAGCCTTCCTTACCTCGTCGAAAACTTTCTGGAAATGATCCGGGCGATTGAAGAACAGCATCAATACAGCCACATCTATCTTAGCAGGTTGTTTCATATATATTACTTGTTTACAAAATTAGCCAACTCTAGAAACTATATTCTCTGCAAAGATAACGCAAAAAGGAGACAATGCCAAATAAAACTGCCCCAAAAACAAGCCAAGATGCAATATTTCCCATTTTTTCTTCCTACAATCAATTTTTTACACTAACTTTGCAGGCAAATAAGAAAAGAAGAATGAAGAATATTTTTAAAATCAAGAAAGAAGAAAGGATACCGGCCCTCGTGGCTTTACTGGTATTCGTACTGCTCAACGGGTTGTTCTTCTACAAATACGGCAACCTTTTCCTCAGAGCGCACCACGTCAGCTTCTGGCAGTTGTTCGCCAAGACCTTCCATGTATCCGGCTTTGATGCATGGTCGTACATCTTTATGTCGAATGGCAAACTCTATTTCGAGATTCCGCGCCATCCGCTCTTTGCTGTCATCCTTTATCCCTTCTATCTCATCAACAAGGAACTGATATCTTCGGGCGATACCAACTATGCGATGATATTCATGGCTATCCTGCTCATTGCAAGCGCCTTCTATTCCTTCATCTTCGTATATCGCATCTTCCGGGAAATCATAGAACTGAAGAAGAAAGACTGCATTCTTTTCTCCACCATGCTCTATTCCTTCGGTATGGTGATGGTTTCCATGCTGGTACCCGACCACTTCTGCTGGTCGCTCCTCATGCTGACCATGACGCTGTATCTGGCAGGCATGGCGATGAAGGAAAGACGCCAACTGTCTGCCTGGACCATCGGCATCCTCAGTTTCCTGACCGGAGGAGTCACCCTCAGCAACATTGCCAAGACCTATCTGGCAGCCTGGTTTACCAACGGCAGGAAGGTCTTCGCCCCTAAGAATCTCGTGGCTATGATTCTGCCAGCCATCCTGCTGGTAACTACTGCCTATCTTATCTATACAGAGGTAAGGGAACCTCAGTTTCATGTAGATAAGCAGATTGAGGTAAAGACACATGCCAAGGATCCGGAACAGCAGCGAAAGGATTCCATCCATCATGCATGGGTTCTGGCTCATACAGGAGAACCGATGAAGAAGGAAGGATTCTGGAAATGGACCGATACGTCAACTTCCAGGACAGATGCCCTGATTCACAACATGATGGGAGAATCCATCCAGCTCCACGACTCTTATCTCCTGGACGATATGTGCGTAAACCGACCTACCATCGTGAAGTATAACTACACATTCAATTATGTCATCGAAGCCATCATCTCGCTGCTGTTCCTCATCAGCATCGTGGTTGGCATCCGACATAAGTTCTTCCTCATGGTACTGAGTTGGCTGGGATTAGACATCGTCATCCACTTCGTGATGGGATTCGGACTAAACGAGATGTATATCATGGCTTGCCACTGGATATTCATCATTCCTATTGCCATAGCCTATCTGATGAAGTCACTCACACCGGGCAAACAGATTATCCTGAGATATTTCTGCTGGTTACTCACCCTGTATCTCTGGGCATGGAATGGCTACTGGCTGATCACTTACATGTCAGACCAGGCAACCCAGATCATGAAATAAGCGGCTCTAAAAAGCCACATTCTTTATAATAACTCTCTAAAAAAGGAATCTTATGAACATAGCAGTCATCTTTGCAGGAGGCTCAGGCCTCAGAATGCACACCAAGTCAAGACCTAAGCAGTTCCTGGAACTGAACGGCAAACCTATCATCATCTATACTTTGGAATTGTTTGACAATCATCCGGAGATAGACGGAATCGTCATAGCCTGCATCGAATCATGGATTCCTTTCCTGGAGAAGATGATACGCAAGTTCGAAATCAGCAAGGTAGTGAAGATTGTTCCTGGCGGCAACAGCGGACAGGACTCCATCTATCACGGACTCTGTGCTGCCGAGGAGTTTGCCGACGGCAAGGATGCCAACGTGCTCATTCATGACGGCGTACGCCCACTCATCACCGAGGAAACCATTACAGACAATATCCGAAAGGTGGAAGAATGCGGCTCCTGCATCACCTGTATACCAGCCACAGAGACTTTCATCGTAAAACAGGAAGACAACTCGCTGGAAATTCCGGAACGAGACAATTCTCTGATTGCCAGAGCACCACAGAGTTTCCGACTGAAAGATATCCTCTCTTCACACCGCAAGGCGATTGAAGAAGGCAGGCACAACTTTATTGATTCCTGTACGATGATGAGCCATTACGGCTATAAACTCGGTACCATCATCGGTCCGATGGAGAACATTAAGATTACAACGCCAACCGATTTCTTCGTGTTCCGTGCCATGGTAACAGTACATGAGAACCAGCAGATTTTCGGTTTCTGATAAAGATAGAGAAGAAATGAAACATAACGAAATAGAACTGGAAGACTGGAAAGACTTTGCCAAAAGCTTTCCGCTTTACGAACAACTGAGAAACAAGACCATCGGCATTACGGGAGCTACGGGCTTGCTGGGCTCCTGCATGGTTCATTGTCTGGAAGAACTCGACAGGCTGCACGGACTAAACCTGACCATCGTCTGCTTCGTAAGAAACGAAGAAAAGGCGCAGCAGGTACTGGGTCATCCTCAGGATGATGCCCATTCAGGAGAAGCTCTGAGCAAGAACATCATTATCCTGAAGCATGATTTCAGCAAGACAGAGGAGATGCCGCAGGAGATTCACATCGATTATCTGGTGCATTTTGCCAGTCCTACGGCTTCACAATACTTTGTCAGCAAACCAGTAGAAACCATGATGACCGATTTCGACGGCACGGCCCAGCTCCTGCGTTTCGCCCTCCGCCAGAACACCGCCTCTATCGTCAATGTTTCATCCCTGGAGGTATATGGAAGCATCTATGATGATTCCCATCCGCTCAGCGAGGAAGAGCAGGGATACATCCATCTTTCAGATACCCGCAGCAGCTATCCCGTAGCCAAGAGAGCAGCCGAATGTCTATGCCATGCCTATGCCCGCGAATATGGGGTGCACGTCAAGACAGCCCGCCTCGCCCAGACCTTCGGAGCAGGCGTTACGGCAGATGACAACCGCGTCTTCGCACAGTTTGCCCGCAACATCATTGCCGGAGAAGACATCGTTCTCCATACCACCGGTGAACTGAGCCGCTGCTATTGCTATACGATTGATGCTATCGAGGCGATCCTTTTCATCCTGCTGAAGGGTGAAGACGGTGAGGCCTACAATGTTGCCAACGAGTCAACCTACATTTCCATCATCGATATGGCGAAGTTCCTCTGCAAGACTTTCAATCCCGACATACAGCCGGTCATCCAGCTGAAGGAAGGCATGGGCTATTCTCCGATGACCCGGCTCCGTCTGTCCTGCAGCAAGGTGCATCAACTCGGCTGGACGCCAAGATACGACATGGAAACCATGTTCCAGCGTCTCATCAATTCCCTGAAAGCATCAGCAGCAACTTCTCATTAAAACATCAAAAGCATCCATCAGAATCATGACATCCATTCTAAAGAGAATATACAAGAGTACATTGGGAATATACGAACGCAAGAACCTGTCGTCCTGGAGCCATACTCCTGCCTGTTCTACTCCCATCTACGGCATCTACCATATCTTCTGCGACGCCAACTGGAAAGAAATGGTAAGGGAACAGATGCAGCATCTTGCCGACAGCGGACTGCTCGAGGCAAGCAACCGCCTCTATATCAGCTGCATCGCCAGAAACGACGAAGACATCATGGAATTGGAAGATATCCTGGGACAATACTCTAAAGATAAGATAGAATTTGTTTCCAAGACCACCAATCCGCAGCGATTCGAGTTTCCGGCACTCGACTATATGTATGAGAAATCGCAGCACGAAGACTTCCTCTTCTACTATTTCCATACCAAGGGAATCACCTATCAGACTACCCTGCATCAGGAAGACAGGGAATTCAGGGGGTTCGTGGATAAGATTGTGGCATGGAGAAGAATGATGGAATATTTCCTGATGAACCAGTGGAAAGTGGCTGTCAACACCCTGGAAGCGGGATATGATACCTACGGAAGCTATCTCTTCCCCCCTTTCAAGAACAAGATGTATGCCGGCAACTTCTGGTGGGCAAAGGCTTCTTATTTCAGAACGCTCCCTGCCCTAGACGAAGATACCAAGCTGCACAACCGTTTCATGGCTGAGGAATGGTTGCTGAGTCTGCCGGGAGTAAAGGCTTTCTCAGCTTTCGATACGGTGGCAGACCTGTATTTTGTCAGGATTCCGCCAACCATCTATAAGGTGGGCAGACATTCCCTTTGGGATTCCCTCAAATACTGCACCATCTATACCTATAGAAAATATCAGCGCAAATGGTTCGGTTACAGCTATAAGCAGCACTGCCAACAAAAATTCCAGCAACTCAAGCAATCGCTTTAGTTGCTGGAATTTTCCATTTATAACTGGTTCATGATTTGAACTCCAACTTGCCGACATGCAGATTAACCTTGTCCAGATCCGGCAACTGCATATAGTTGCCATATTGATCTGTCAGCACCTTGTCGTAGTTTCCCGGTACAGGCAGCTGATGCCCCTCAAACTCCAGGGTGGTCAGCGGGAAGATGTCTTCCAGATGGCGCTCTACGACAAAAGGCACGCCGAAAGCATCCAGATAGGCGCCACCGGTCAGTTTGGCGATGCCCCTCATCACCGGATAAATCAGCCGTTCATTCAGATGCACCCAGCGCATCACCTTGCCGATAATCACCTCATTCTTCAGATCCTTCCGCTTCAATATCTTGTAGGTGTGCCCGATGGTCTGCATCGATAGCCGCTGCAGCCATTTGGGATGCTTGTCGATAGGAAAGATATCTATATAGATGCCACGCTCCTTGAAAATCCTGTCATAGCCATTGTTCTCATCCAGCACAGAACGGCGGTCTCTCAGCTTGGCATACTGGAAGAAATAGTTTTCGTCCGTCTGCCTGCATTGCAGCGCCATCGTTTCATCCAGTTCGCGTGGCAGAATCTCAATCATCTTCAGATAATCCTCCCGAAGCATCTGCACATCCATATCATCATCCCAGGGAATAAAACCCTGATGGCGGGCTGCACCAATCAGTGTGCCGCCTATCAGCCAGTAACGGATGTGATGGCGCTTGCAGATGGCATCAAAAGCCAGCAGCAGCTCTACCATCCTTTGCTGATGCTTCCACAGCTGGGAACCTTCGGGATTGAACCGGGCTCTCAACTCCTCATTACTATATTGTCTTGTCTGATTTTCCATCATATTCATCTATTTTTTCTTTAATACAAAACGGATACACTCATCCAATATGGCAACCCGAGCCACTTTCATGACCACGAAATATAATACGGCTGCCATCACAACCCTAGCCAGAAGCAGACATGCCAGATTGGTAATGCTCATCGTTGCCAGATAGGTGAGGATCATCACGCCCAGAGCCGCCAGCAGGAACGGACAGGTATCTTTCAGAAAGTCCAGCGGACGGTAACTGATATAGCGGTAAGCCAGCGCATACCATACAAACATCCAGCCGATGGTCAATGCCACATAGACCGATACCATCAGATGGATGCCATAAGGCCAGAGAAACAGCATCAGCACGATCTGGGTAACGCTCAGCGATACCGTACACCAGAAATAGGCACCGGATTTTCCCTTGCTGATCACCACATTGGAAAACAGCGTATAGAGTGGCATCACAGAACCGCCCACGCACAACATACGCAGCAGTTCTGCACTCGACTGCCATTTCTCGGTCAGCGTGATGATGATGAACTCATTGGAAACGAGTCCCAGTCCGAACAGCAGAGGGAAAGAAAGGAAGCAGATAAACCTGACCATCTTTCTGAAAGCCATCAGCTGGCGCTCCCTGTCGTCAGAGAGATTCACCAAGGTAGGCTGAATCACCGGATTCAGCATTCCCTGCAGCAGGAGATAACACTTCGAGTTCCACTGATAAGCCTGGTTGTAGCTACCCGTAATGGCATTGGTATAGAAACGGCCCAGCAGGATATTCATCACATTGTCGTTGATTTTGGTGGCGATGGTTGTGGCTGCTATCTTGAAACTGAACGGAAACATTGTCTTCACGGGCGTGAAATCTATCTTCAGCGAAGGTCGCCAGGTGGAATAATGCCATACCAGCAGGGTATTTAACCCCACATAAACCACTCCCTGGGCAGCCAATGACCAATAGGCAAAGCCATTCCATGCCATCAGAACGCCCACGCTACTCGACAGCAGCACTGCCGTGATACTCGCCTTTGCCTGCTGCTTCACCATCATATTCTTGAAGAGAAATGCCGCCTGAGCCGTACCCAGGCTGGAAAAGAGAATGTTGATGAAAGCCAGTCTGCACAATGCAACCAGCCGTTCATCATGATAGAAATCGGCTATGAAAGGGGCACAGAAGAAAAGGATAGCATAAAGAGAACCACCCACAAGGATGTTAAACCAGAATACGGAGTTGTAATCATTGGCTGTAGGATTCTTCAGATTGCCGATGGCTGAAGCGAATCCACTGTTCTGAAGAGCAATCGCTATGAGCGGGAACACATTGATCATCGCCATCATTCCATAGTCTTCCTTCGACAACAGTCTGCCCAGGATGATGCCGAATACCAGTCCGATAACCTGCATCGCCCCATTGTTCATGGCTCCCCAGAAGAGCCCCTTCGCTGTTTTTTCCTTTAATGTTTCTGCCATTGATTTCTTAAATTTGCTGCAAAGATACAATAAAAACTGCAAACAGGCATGCATTTTCATAAAAAAAGAAAGCGCTAGTCATCACGACTGGCGCTTTCTTTCTTAAAATATGTAATCAAGTAATTTCTCACCTGATATATTTTAAATACCTGTTGAACCATAAATAAACCGAATTATACGGCTAAAATACCAAATTAAATATCAATTCTAGATAACACTAAACTTAAATTTCTTATGAAAAAATATCTTGAGTGTAAATGACATGTTTACGTGCCACCACACTGATCTGTCTTTATTTCGATTGCAAAGATAGTGGATTTTTGAATACGCAGGGTATAATAATTGTTTTTTAGGGTGTAAATTCTATTTTTATAGTGTAAATAAAACAACCTCAAATACTTCTTTTCTATTTTTTACCCCTATTCAAATTCCTTCTTTTTTATCGTTTCAGTACACCTCTTACCGCAAACCAGGCATGGACACAGAGGGTTGTAAGTAGACCATAATGGGTTTTCATCACCTGGAAACGCTCCTTCAGCGATGCCTTGTGATACTGACTGGTCATTCCGCCATCCAGGAAATTCGTCAGCACCGTATGCACATTGCGCAGCGGTAATCCTCTGCGAGCCGACTCCTTCATGATTCTGATGCACCAGTCTACATCTGCCGAATAACGGTAATGCAGGTCGTAATGAATCTGCTTGGCGATATCAGTACGGGCATAGAAAGACTGATGGCACACCAGCATGCCCCATTTAAAGGAACGCCAGGTCAGCTTCTTCGGTGGAGTCAACCGGCGATGACGCAGGAATCGTCCTTCCATATTCACGATATCCGTATCGCCGTAGAGCACGCCCGGCAGGTCTTCACCTTCACCCACACATCCTTCTACCAGCTCCAGGGTATCATCCGACGGGAACACATCTCCGGCATTCATAAACACCAGGTAATCGCCTGTTGCCCGGTCGATACTCTTGTTCATCGCATCATAGAGTCCCTTGTCGGGTTCTGAAACCACCACTATCTGATGAGCATTCTCACCTGCTTCGGTCTTGTGCTCATAGGTCTTCACCATTGAGAGGGTCTTGTCCTTCGAACCGCCATCCATGATGATGTGTTCTATATTGCAATACGTCTGGCGCTGGATACTGTCCAGTGTACGCTGCAATACGGATGCCGCATTGTAGGTACAGGTAACAACTGTGAATTTGATCATATACGATAGTGTTTGAAAGCCATCGCCTGGTTATATACCTCAATATATTGCAAAGCAACAGCATGTTGTGAATAATTGTGCATCACCTTCTGGAGGCATGCGGTCTTGATATTCTCCTGGTCTGCCTCGAAGAGTACCCAGTGGATGCCGGCAGCCAGATCCTTGGCATCCCGGTAGTTGGCTACATAGCCATTCCTGCGGTGGTCTATCATCTCCGGAATGCCTCCCACCTTGAATCCTACGCTAGGCACTCCACATGCCATGGCTTCCATGATGGTATTCGGAAGATTCTCCGACAGGGAAGGCAGGACGAATACGTCTGCCGCATTATAAATGTCAACAATGCGCTTATCCTCGCTTACATAGCCCAGGGATATGGTCGGGAAAGGCAGTTTGCCTTCGAAATCCTCACCATGACCGCCAAGGATTGCCACGCAGGTATTGTCCCGCATCTCCGGATAGGTTTCGCTCATCAGCTGGCAGGCTTCTATCAGATAATCCATTCCCTTGTAAGGATTGGTCGCCTTTTGGGCAATGAACAATATGATGTGCTTGTCCGCTGGCAGATGAGTTCGCAGGCGTGCCTCCTTCTTGTCTTCCGGACGATAGAGATGCGTATCTATAGGATTCGGGATGGTTTCTATCCGCTGACCGGCAAGAAGTCCGCTGAGCTTTGCCTCGGAAGCCAGCCAGCGGCTGCAGGTTACGAACGAAATGCTTCCAGCGCTGTACAATTTCTGTTTTTTCTTCCAGATACGGGCCGATAAGTCGTTCTTGCCTCCTCCCTGAGGCAGATACTTGCAGTTGCCGCATCCGTTATTATAGTGATGACATCCCAGGGTGAGGTGGCAGATGGAAGAAGCAGGCCAGATGTCGTGCATGGTCCAGACTACCGGCTTGCCGCTATTCAAGATTTTCCTGATACCTTTCAGCGACAGCATTCCCTGATTCACCCAATGCAGATGAATCACGTCAGCCTCCTTGAATTCGGGCAGGGAAGTGATATCGTTTCCGGCATTGGCTATATCTAGGGCAAAGAGATTCTTTTTGGAAAAATGCAAATGCCAGAAAATGCACCAGCGCTCCCAAAGGAAACTCCACTGTGACTTGAGCGAACGGGGCAGTCCCACAACCGTAATATCCTCGCTCACCTTATCGCGCACCAACATCTTGGCCTTAACACCATTGTTGTTAAGGGCGTCCATCAGGCGATTGGCTGCAACAGCAGCTCCTCCCGCCTTCTCACTTGTATTTACTATGAGTACTCGCATTGCTAATTTATTTTACGATTGCAAAGGTAAGGAAAAAAATGTGCAAACAAAAGAAAAACAAGAAAAAACTCATGCAGATTGCGCAAATTACGCTGTTCCATACCTTTTTGACCCCTTGAACATGAGCACGGAAAACTATCCCCCAACCTACTTTCTCAAGCGGGTTGGGGAGTTTTGTTTCAGTATAGACAGATGACCGCACAACGGCCGAGCTACGGCTGCACAACACGTGGTGGACATGTGCACAACAGCTGATATGCGAGCGCACAACAGCTGTTGTGCGGCCAAGATACCTATATCTTACGGAAATATATCCTTATTCTTCCGACGACTTATAGTACTCTTTTAAGAGAGCTGTCAGACAACCATATCACCAAAAAGCACTAGGAAATGCCCTGAGGGAATTGGGAAAGAAGAAAAAGATTGCAAGAAACGCAAACTAAACGATTTCAGAAAGAAGAAATAAAAACAGAGGAATACATAAAAAACATGCCACAACTCTCAACGAGCTGTGGCATGCAATATGTTTAACTTAAAAATTCTAATCAAAGATAGTCTCACGACCTTCATCAATTTTCTGTTAAACAATCTACCTTAAAACCTAATAACTAAAAACCTAAATCTATTACTACTAACCTAAACAATCTATTAACCTTTTGACGCTGCAAAGATACAATGATTTTTTCTATCCACCAAATGTTTTATCAAAAAAACACTCCTTTTATGAATATTTTTTGATTTACATCAATCGAATTGCAATAATTCAATAGTTCTTAACAGCTATTAAGTGTAATTATGCCCTTTGTATCAACACTGTAGCATAAGCCGAGATACCCTCCATTCTTCCCGTAAAGCCAAGCTTTTCGGTGGTAGTAGCCTTGATGGAAATCTGGTCTTCGTCTACTCCCATCACTTCAGCCAGGCACGCCTTCATGGCAGGGACATGCGGATTGAGCTTAGGCCGCTCAGCACAGACGGTAGCATCAATATTGCCCAGAGAATAGCCCTTGGTAGCAATCAGGTCCATCGTCTTGCGGAGCAATATCTTGGAATCCACATTGAGCGTCTCGGCAGCCGTATCCGGGAAGTGATAACCAATATCACGCATATTGGCAGCCCCCAGCAAAGCATCGCAAATGGCATGTATCAACACATCGGCATCACTATGACCCAGCAATCCCAGTTCATAATCTATCTTGATGCCACCCAGCCACAAGTCTCGGTCTGCCACCAGCTTGTGGACATCATATCCAAATCCTACACGAATATTCATCATTATAAATTATACATTATAAATTATACATTATCTCTTAAAGAGGTCCTTGAGACCGTCCATATCAAAGGAGAGGGTGAAGCGGAGCGTCTGGTCGAGCGGATTACTCTTGGCTGTAGCCACCACATAGGCAGCATCCAGGGAGAACACGTTCATCTTGAAACCAGCACCCACGGTGAAATACTTGCGGTTGCCCTTGCTCTGACTCTCGTGATGATAACCGGCACGCAACGCAAACTTATCATTGTAAACATATTCGGCACCCAAGCCATAGTTGATTTCCTCCATCTCTTCCTTGAAGCCGCCCGGCGCATCGCTGAAACTCTTGAAAATACCGCTGATGGCAGAAACATCATTATATTCCCTGAGCACACGATCCTTATATTCAGCCGCATCCTCACCCTCTTCCTGCTGTGGAACCGTAGGAACGAGGAACTTGTTGGCATCGGCAGCCAGGGTAATACGGTTGTACTCATCGATAGGAATCATCAGGGAAGCTCCCAGACGGAGATTGGCAGGCAGGAACTCGCTATACTCCTCACCGCTGAAAGTAATCTTGCTACCGATATTGGAAATATTCAAACCCACACCCAGCTGGCATTCACGCTGACCAATAACCACATAGTTCTGATAATAGGCGGCAATATCGGCAGCAAAGGCAGAAGCCGGAGAACTGTCCTCCTTGTAATCGAAACGCATATCAGAATAAATCCAGCGGATGGCTGCTGCAAGCGAAAACTTCTCACTGAGCATCAGAGAATAAGCCACATCGAATGACATTTCGTATGGATTGATGGTCATGGCATTCGGATTGGCATTCGGATTGACACCCGGATCTTCGGTATATACCTCGCCCATATTAAAATAGCGCAAGGAGGCAGAGACGGCACTATAATCGCCAATGCGGTAATAACCAGACAGATAGGCAAGGTTCATGTCATTGACCAATGAACGCAGCCAAGGGGTGAAGTTCAGGGAGATACCTGCACGCGAAATATTGAACGGATACTTTGCCGGGTTCCAATACTGGGAGTTGACATCCGGGTCGGTAGCCGCACCCACATCACCCAAACCGCCACCACGGGCATCAGGCGCAATGGTCTGCGATATGACAGCGTAATTGACAGGATTGAACAACTTTTCCTTTGTATCATCATCATCTGCCGCCTTCACTCCCAAGGACAGACAGGAGAGGACTCCTACTATGATTATTCTGAAAGTCTGATTCATATTATGTTTATTTTTTATATTATCTATTTGATTACTATCAGTTTTTGGGTTTTCGATGCATAACTGCTACCCCCGGCAGCAATCCTTACCCGATAGAGGTAGAGACCTGTAGACAAAGGTCGCCCGCCATCAACCGTCAAGTCCCATTTCACGGTATAGGTCCCAGAAGCAGGAACTCCATTTTCTGCATGCCGCCATATCTGACGACCGGAAGTATCATAGAGTTCTATCACCACATCCATATTGCTCTCTGCCCTATCATGAGAGATGATGAAGGTAGTAGAATTACGGGCAGGATTCTCCGTCACGCCCACCTGGAAGAGATTAGGCGTAAGTCCCTTCACCACGTTGAAGTTCAGCCGGACCGTAGAACTGTTGTTCTGGATATCCCATGCACGGAACATCAGCTGATGCTTGCCCGGCTCCAACTCCGGAATGCTGTAATAAGTGGAACCACTGGTATAGCTTCCGAAATCATACGTGAAATGATCGTTGAGCACATAGGTCTTCGACATATCTCCATCTATCACGAGCTGCAGGTCATGTCCGATACCGCTACCAGACACATTCACTCCGTCCTTATCCGTAATCTGTGCCACGAAATAAGGAGTGACATTCACCCTTCCGCCATCCGTGAAAGAAGGAGAATTGAGATAGCAATAGATGGAAGGACCGATGGAATCATTCTGCATCTCCTCACTGCCTCCCACCAGGAAACGGTCGGAAGCCCCCTGCACAGGCTGGTTCTTGCTGCCGTTGATGGCAAAGAGATTCACCAGACCCGCACTATCCGAATAATTAATATCCTTAGGAACAGCAAAGGAGAGGACAAACTGACCATTTCTTACACTATCAGAACCATTGAAGAGGGTTTTCTGACGGTCATAGAACCTGAAAGCCTCAGAAGCTCCATCATCAGAAGTATCGTTCAACTTACAGGTAATCTGATTTCTGGAATCGCGAACCGTAGCAGTCACCACACCCTGATAATCCTCTGCCCCTTCAATATGTCCGGCAATTCGGGCAATAGAACCTGCCTTCAGTTTCGCCACCGCATCTGTCTGTCGGCAATCCACCCCATTGATGGAGTCTACCACCACCTTCATCTGAGGCAGATTGAGCGAGAGGGCAGGATCTCCCAGCAGCGAAAACTGGAGATGATTCTCGGAATTATCCTTTTCTCCCTGGACCACAGCGCCCATCATGATGTCATTCTGAGCCAGACGATGTGCCTCGCCCAACGTTATCGGCTTGCCGTCTACCCTACTCAGTACCCTGCGCATGAAAGCACGGTTGATATACTTGTTTTCCAGGGCATAAACCGTACGGGTTGTACCATAGAAAGCCACAGCACCGCCGCCAGCATTGAGCACCGCCTCTTCGCCGATATTGGAAGTCACTCCGTCAAACGGCATAATATCGCAGCAGGCAGTAACCCACAGAGGCAGATTGGCATTGCGGAACTCCCTGAAATCAGCTATCTTCAGCACGCCCTCATGAGAGAGCTGCGTTTCGCTGGCATGTCCGGCATAATCCATGATTAATGCTCCAGCGGTCTGCTGCTGCTTGATAATCTTGGTAGCTTCGGGATAGGTATTTCCGGTAGAAGAGGTGACACGGTTATAAGCATCCCACATCACCTTCCTGACGAGATAGCCCGGATAGAGGGAAGAGATGAAATCAGCCACCTCGTTGGCATCCTTCATGTGGAGATTGTTGTTGCCGTCATCGCCCATGAACATCAGGGTGTTCTGCCAGCTTCCGGCATTCTCGTTATTGGCATAGTTGATGGTCTTGTCTACCATAATCCTAGCCTCGTCGACGGTGGTTACCGGGAATCTTCCCACACCCACATCCTGCAGTTCGGTTCTCGGATCCGTTCCCTTTCCTTCGCCCAGGATGCCCAGCCAGCTGTCGCTCACGAAGCAATGCACCTTGCAGAAAGACTCCTCGCTCTCATAGCAAAGCAGATAGTCGTCAGGATTCAGCGTCTTACAGCTTGCCGTCAGCATTCGGTTGTCCCAGACGCAATCGCCAAACATCAGCAGATACTTAGGCATATCCGCCTCGGTCTGAGCCTTGTCGTAGAGCATTCTCAGATAGCGGCGATAGGCATTGGCATCAGGGGTTCCGCTGGCAAACTCGTTATAGAGTTCATCAGCCGGCACTATCGTAACTCTCAACCCGTCATGGGTTTCATGAAATTCTTTCAGTCTTTTAGCTTGTTTCAGTAATTTCTGGGAGGTAGGGATGATGATGACCATATCAGCCGCCCCGTCAGCATGATGGTCCTGATTGGTGATGCCATAAACATACTGTGCTGCAGGCACCATGCCTGTGAATCCAGGGAAAGGGACAGGCTTCTCCCAAGTCATCGCCACATAGTCGAGATGCATCGGACCTCCCGTCTTCGGCAGCAGGGTGATGGTATCCTTTTCTGATAAATCCTTTAGTGGATAGGTGGCAAAGCTCTCTACTGCCATCTGGTAGGAAGCATCAGAGGTCACCGACTTCTGCAGGGTGATGGTTCCCAGATAAACGCCATTCTTCTGAACTTCTACCGAACCATTGACACCCATCGTAACCCCAACGGTCAACTTTCCGTTACTGCTTCCGGTCTGATTGACGATGGCTACCTGCTGTTTGCCTCCCAACGGTACTTCGGTAGGGTCGAAGAGATTCCTTCCTCCAGGGAACCAGCTGTATCCATCCTTCTCATAGAGCGAATGATAGTCTTCAGCCTGGGGAAAATAGGTAGATATAAAGGTGGCAGAATCCATCCGTGCAGGCTCTTCCCCAGTCTGGGTAATGAAATAATATCCGTAATCAGAATAAGGATTCCGGATGCGCTGGATAGAAGTCTTGTCCTCCCAGCTTACAGGTCCCTTGGCATAGAAATAGTGCTTGCCATCAACAATACATTGCGGCACTTCCTGCAAATCATCAAGCTTCTTCAGTTCACCGGCTATAAGCGCCTCATTCTGCAGATTTCCGCCATAGCCATAAATCTTCACCTTATTTATATTAGAGAATCCGGCTTGGCGCACCACGGCATCCGTCAATTGATGAATGCCCGATTGGCTCACTCTAATCTTAGCCCATGCTCCCGATGCCAGGACAGAATGGTCAGCATAGAGCGAAGCCGATTTGCCCGCAGCACGGCTTTTCATCAAGTTTTCCTTGCCGGCTTCCTGCTGTGCCCGCTTCAAGGGCTGCGCCTTGACATCGAGCATAAAGCTCACCAGCGCCTGATATCTGTTCTGCCTAAAGAGGAGCGGAGAAAGAGAAACCATCAGGACTCCCTTCTTGCGGCATTCCATCACCTTCTGGTTTACCACCACCTGACCAGGCAGAATGGCACCGGAAAGATGATTATAATGCGCAATATCATCAGCCGACATATCGATATATTCCGGATATTTCAGCTCTACGGTATAAATGGAATCCTGATAATCACCCTGCAAGGGATAGGAATAGATGAATTGCGGCAAGACAGAGTCTACCTTCACTTCATCCGAAGTGAGGTTAAAGAACTTCTGTGCCGAAACGGGCAATGCCATGAAGAGAAGGCACAACCCTATCCACCATATCCGAAAAGTCTTACTCATATTCATATATTCCTACCTAGAATTCTATCTTTTGATTATTTACACATAAAATCGAGCACCTTTCTGTCTTCCAGATAGCCCTCCAGATGGTCGTCAATCTTCACCGGACCGCAACCAGTAGGACAGCCCGTATAGAGCAGGTCGCCCGTCTTCAGCGTGAAGTACTGGCTGATGTAGGAGATAATCTCATCCACCTTGTAGAGCATATCGCAGGAACAGCCCTCCTGCACGTTCTCACCGTTGATGTTGAGATGGAAATGGATGGCCTGGATGTCACGGAACTTCTGGATGTCTACCCATTCTCCGATGGCAGCCGAACCGTCGAATCCCTTGGCAAGTTCCCATGGCTGTCCAGCCTCTCTCAGCTTCTTCTGCATCTCGCGGGCGGTAAAGTCGATGCCCACGGTCACCGCATCATAATAGCGGTGGGCGAAACGCTGCGGAATGGTCTTTCCCAACTTACAGATTCTCACCACCAATTCTGTCTCATATTCAATTCTTCCCAGATGGTCTGGAATGAAGAAAGGCTTGCCGTTGTTGAGCAGCGCCGAGTCTGCCTTGGTAAAGATAACAGGACGCTCTGGTTTAGATAACGTACCATGGAGCGATTTATTGTGTTCGGTATAGTTCATACCGATAGCAAATATCTTCATAACTCAAAAATATTTATAAAAAAGAAATGGGAGTTAGAAGCAAAGCAAAGCTTTAACTCCATAACTCCCGGATATTCTAATTTAACTATAAGTCAAATTAACAGTTGCTTCCGAATAATGATTACTCAGCAGCAAGAGTAAAACGCTGGTAAGCAACAATCTTGAGATCCTTGCTCTGAGAAGCGAGGTACTGAGCAACTGTCTGCTTGTCGCCATCACCGAACTGGAACTCCTGGTCAACGAGGCAGTTCTCCTTGAAGAACTTAGCCAGACGACCGTTAGCGATGTTCTGGATCATAGTTGGGTTCAAAGAAGCAGCCTTCTCCTCACCTACAGTCTTCTTGATGTTGCGAGCCTCTTCAGCCTGCTCAGGTGTCAACCAACCCTTCTTGGTGTTGCTCTCAATGTGATCCTCAGAGTCAACGTGAGCTGGGTTGATGCCAGCCTTCTTCAAAGCTGCGTTAACAGCCTTCTCTACGAGCTCTTCCTTAGTCTTGGCAACAGCAACTTCGAGCTCAGTCTTCTTAGTCTCCTCAGAAACAGAAGACTCGTCGAGAGCTACAGGGCGCATAGCAGCTACCTGCATAGCTACCTTGTGACCTGCCTCTACGTTGTTCTCGTTAAGCTGAACCATAGTACACAAAGTGTGCTTGTTCATGTGGTCGTAAACCTCGATGTTGTCACCCTCGAGAACGCAGTAGCCGTCGAGCTCCATCTTCTCACCGGTGATACCAGAACGCTGTGTAACAGCAGCCTGAGCATCAGACTCGCCAACCTTCAAAGCCTTCACCTCGTCGAGAGTATGAGCCTTTGCAGCGATAGCAGCGTCGAGGATGTCAGATGTCAACTTGATGAAGTCAGCACCGTTAGCAACGAAGTCTGTCTCACACTTGAGAGCGATGATAGCAGCGAAATCGTTAACCTTCTTAACGAGAACGCAACCGTTAGAAGTCTCACGGTCAGAACGCTTAGCAGCGATAGCGAGACCACGCTCACGGAGCAACTCCTTTGCCTTATCGAAATCACCTTCAGCCTCTGTGAGTGCCTTCTTAACGTCAGCAAGACCAGCACCAGTCATAGCGCGAAGTTTCTTGATATCTTCAATTGAAACAGCCATAATATTTTTTAATATTAAAAGTTAATAATAATCTTTGCTTTAAAAGTACTAAAGCCATCGAATCATAAAACAGAATCAATGGCTCCAGTATATTTTTGTTTGCCTAATTACTCAGCCTCGTCCTTGCGAGCAGCCTTCTTCTTAGGCTGATCCTTCTGCTCAGCAGCAGCCTTGTCGTCAGCCTTCTCAGCCTTACGCTCCTCGATACCCTCAGCGATAGCACCGCAAACAGCAGTGAGGATAGCCTCTACTGAGTCCTTAGCGTCATCATTAGCTGGGATAACGTAGTCGATATTCTTAGGATCTGAGTTTGTATCAACGATACCGAAAACTGGAATACCAAGACGGTTAGCCTCCTTAACAGCGATGTGCTCCTTCATTACGTCGATAACGAAGAGTGCGCTAGGGAGACGGCTCAAGTCAGCGATAGAACCGAGGTTCTTCTCCAACTTAGCGCGCTGGCGGCTGATCTGCAGCAACTCACGCTTAGAGAGGTTAGAGAATGTACCATCGTTCATCAACTTGTCTATGTTTGTCATTTTCTTAACTGCCTTACGGATTGTAGGGAAGTTGGTAAGCATACCACCAGCCCAACGCTCGTTAACGTATGGCATATTTACAGAAGCTGCCTTCTCGGCAACTACATCCTTAGCTTGTTTTTTAGTAGCGACAAACAGGATTTTCTTACCTGTCTTGGCGATTTCCTTGAGGGCCTCAGCAGCCTCGTCAACCTTAGCAACAGTCTTGTTGAGGTCAATAATATGAATACCGTTACGCTCCATGAAGATGTAAGGAGCCATTGCTGGGTTCCACTTGCGACGGAGGTGTCCGAAGTGGCAACCTGCCTGAAGTAACTGGTCAAAATTTGTTCTTGACATTGTCTTTTCTTTTTAAATTGTGTTTACTTTCTTTTGAATTCACTAACGTGCATTTTTTCTCTGCTCGGCATAACTCATGCAAGCATGGCTCTGCTCTCGCTTATCGAAAAAAATCTACTAGAATCAGTCGATGAGTAGTCCCCGATTAATGGAATCTCACCGATTTAGATACTAAACTTTTTAGCTCAGCTATAATAATCTGAATATATAATAATATGTATAAGATTAACGCTTGCTGAACTGGAAGCGACGACGAGCCTTTGGCTGACCTGGCTTCTTACGCTCTACAGCACGTGAGTCACGTGTCATGAAGCCTGCATCCTTCAATGCCTTCTTATCGTTAGCGTCGATCTTAACGAGAGCGCGAGCGATAGCGAGGCGGAGAGCCTGGCTCTGACCGGTGAAACCACCACCGTCGAGGTTTGCCTTAATATCATACTTACCCTCAGCTTCGAGCAACTGCAATGGCTGCTTTACTACATAGCGAAGGATTGCTGATGGGAAATATGTTTCAATATCTTTCTTGTTGATTGTGATCTTACCTGTACCCTCTGTGAGGTATACGCGAGCTACAGCGCTCTTACGGCGACCAATTGCATTAATTACTTCCATTCTACCTTAATTATTTATACTGGTTAATATCAATTGCCTTTGGCTGCTGAGCCTCATGCTTGTGCTCTGTGCCATCGTAAATGAAGAGGTTGTCCATCAAAGAGCGACCGAGAGGGCCCTTTGGCAACATACCCTTAATTGCATGACGGAGGATCTTGTCCATTCCATCAGGACGCTTGCGCAACTCAGCTGGAGTATTGAAGCGCTGACCACCAGGGTAACCAGTGTAACGTGTGTAAACCTTATCAGTCTCCTTCTTGCCAGAGAATACAACCTTAGCTGCATTGATAATGATTACGTTGTCACCACAATCTACGTGTGGAGTGAAAGTTGGCTTGTACTTACCGCGAAGCAACTTAGCAACCTTTGAGCAAAGGCGACCTACTACCTGGTCTGTTGCGTCGATTACAACCCACTCTTTCTTAGCTGTCTCCTTATTAACAGAGATAGTCTTGAAACTTAATGTGTCCATTTTAAAATTTAAATTTACTACTAAAAAACGTTTTTAATCTTTTCTTACTCACTTATGTTTCGGATAGGTGATTCACTAACCGCAAATCCCGGCCACAGGAAGTGCTATTAACACACCATACCCAGGGGACTCTAAGTGTATCCCCGAAATAATCGGACTGCAAAATTACACATTTTTATTTGATTATGTGTAGGTTACGAGTTTTAACCCTAAACTTTTATGAATATTTAACTTAGTTTGCGCTTTTCTGCTCAGGATAAGCAAAAAAAGAGTGCACTGTAACAAACAATGCACTCTTTTTTATTATCTTAATTCCTAATCCTGGAAATATTATCTGATGAACAGCAGCTCACGATACTTAGGCAATGTCCAAAGTTCATCGGCTACGAGAAGCTCGAGCTTGTCTATCTGATAACGGATTTCCTCCATCTTTGGAGCTACCGTGTCGTGATATGCTACTGCCTTCTCGCGCTCACTCTCTATCTTGTTGGCTACCTTGCGGGCATCTACCAATGCCTCTACACCACGCTCTATTGCCTCGGTGCGCTCGGCTATCTCACGGATAATCTTCACGTTGCGGGCTGTCAGTTTCTTGCCTTCCTCGCCACCGAAGATGTGAATCATGCCCTCTACATTCTTTGCCAGACGGCTCTGATAGTGGGTTGCCACTGGGATGATGTGGTTCATGCTCAGGTCGCCCATCACACGAGCCTCAATCTGAATCTTCTTGGTATAGGTCTCCCACTTCACCTCGTTGCGCGCCTTCAACTCGCTCTCGCTCATCACGTTGGTCTTGGCAAACATCTCGATGCTTTCCTTGTCCAGATAACGGTCGAAGACTACCGGGCAGGATGCCTCGCAGTCCAGACCTCGCTTCTGAGCCTCTTCCTTCCACTCATCTGAATAGCCGTTGCCGTCGAAGCGGATAGGCTTGCAGGTCTTGATATCCTCGCGTACAATATCTATAATAGCCGATGTCTGGTCCTCACCCTTTGCTATCAAGGCATCTACACGAGTCTTGAAGTCTTCAAGAGCCTCAGCTACGGCAGCATTCAATACGATGAGGGATGATGCACAGTTGGCCTCTGAACCTACAGCACGGAACTCGAAACGGTTACCGGTGAAGGCAAATGGAGAGGTACGGTTGCGGTCGGTATTATCAATCATCAGCTCTGGAATCTCAGGGATATCCAGCTCCATACCCTTCTTGCCAGCCAGAGCAAAGAGTTCTTCCTTGTCTGCCTTCTCGATATGGTCGAGCAGGTCGGTCAACTGCTTTCCGAGGAATGAAGAGATGATGGCTGGTGGTGCCTCGTTGGCTCCCAGACGATGCGCATTGGTTGCGCTCATGATGGATGCCTTCAAGAGTCCGTTGTGCTTGTAAACGCCCATCAGGGTCTCTACGATGAAGACTACGAAGCGGAGGTTGTCCTCCGGTGTCTTGCCTGCTGCATGGAGCAGCACGCCGGTATCGGTGCAGAGACTCCAGTTGTTGTGCTTGCCCGAACCATTCACACCGGCAAATGGCTTCTCGTGAAGGAGCACACGGAAACCGTGCTTGTGAGCCACACGCTTCATCAAGCTCATCAGGAGCATATTATGGTCTACGGCAAGATTGCATTCCTCATAGATTGGTGCCAGCTCAAACTGGTTTGGTGCCACCTCGTTATGACGGGTCTTGCAAGGGATGCCGAGTTCGAGCGCCTGTACTTCCAAATCCTTCATGAAAGCCTGCACACGCTCAGGGATGGTTCCGAAATAATGGTCGTCCATCTGCTGATTCTTTGCAGAGTCGTGTCCCATCAGGGTACGACCCGTGAGCATCAGGTCAGGACGAGCCGAGTAAAGGCTCTCGTCTACCAGGAAGTACTCCTGCTCCCAACCGAGATTGGTCTGCACCTTCTTCACCTGAGGGTAAAAATAGTGGCACACCTCGGTAGCCGCCTCACTCAGGGTATGGAGCGAGCGGAGCAATGGAGCCTTGTAGTCCAAAGCCTCACCGGTATAAGATATAAAGATGGTAGGGATACAGAGGGTATCGTCGATGATAAACACAGGCGATGTTGGATCCCATGCAGAATAGCCACGAGCCTCGAAGGTGTTGCGGATACCGCCGTTAGGGAATGAGCTGGCATCAGGTTCCTGCTGTACGAGCAGCTTGCCAGAGAATTCTTCTATCATACCCCCCTTTCCATCGTGCTCCACGAAGGCATCATGCTTCTCGGCAGTACCTTCTGTCAATGGCTGGAACCAGTGAGTATAATGTGTTACCCCGTTTTCCTCAGCCCAGAGCTTCATGCCGGCAGCCACGGCATCAGCGATGGAACGGTCCAGACGAGTACCATTATCAATCACATCGATGAGTTTCTCGTACACATCAGATGGCAGATACTTGTACATCTTCTGACGGTTGAATACATACTTGGCAAAGTACTCCGAAGGGCGCACCTTGGGAGCCTCTACCTCTACAGGTCTTTTCTTAAAGGCCTCGGCTACAACCTCAAATCTCAAATTAGCCATTCTTCTTTTATTATTTATAAGTTTGCGGGTGCAAAGTTACGAAAAAATGAGCAGATTGCTAGCGTTTGAGCGTATTTTTTATGCAAAATTCAAACTTTTCTTGTACATAGCCTGCAAAAGTTCACCGTTCCATGCACCTGCCAACTATTTTTCCCCATCTTGGCAACCTTAGAAGATTCTGCCTACAATCTGCAATTTGAGCACCGGATAGTACTTCCAGTCTTCGATAAACTTGGAGATGTCGTCAGCATCATCGCCCATCGTATCGTCCAACACCTTGTTGATTTCCACCTTCTCATCGTTCTGGTAAACCTTCAGGGTTCCCATAAACTGGCATCCCAGTTCCACACGTACACCTACGCGCTTCTTGGGAACCAGTCTGCCGAAGCCCAAACCCAGATAAGGACGGAAGGAATTGCAGCGGATGTCGCCATGGATATCGAAGTTATCGTCCAGCTTCACGTTATAATCAGCCAGTCCCACGCTGACCAGGTCAAGGATTTCCTGCTTGTAAGCTGGATACTGGTTGGCGAATCTCTCAATCTCGTCACTATGGCCGCTCAGTTTGGCGATTTTAGGATTGCCGAATGAGAAACCACCGGTAAGGAAGAACTTGCTGTTTCCTCCAAAAGGATAGAGATGTGCCTTGACGTTGAAGGTAGTACGAGCGATATCTACCTCGGTATTCACCGTAGCATCTGGGATTCTCACCGCCACTCCCTGCACGTTGAGCGATACATTCGAGTGCAAGTCAACATCGGCATTAGCCTTGATGCTTGGCATGAGACTGACTCCCGCCTCCAGCTCAAGATAATTGGTGAGAGGAGCAGCCACACCCACGTTGATACCCTCAGTACCAGCACCCACATTCAAACCAACATGGTTGAATATTGATCTCTGAAACTGTGCGAAACCACTTGTTACAAACACCAGGCTAAGAACAGCCATCAGAAAGATTCGTCTTTTCATACTCATCTAATTTTAAATTGTTATTATTTCAGTTCTCAATAAAGTCATGATTACTTATTGTTTGCAAAGATACGACTTTTTTCTGATACCACCAAAAATGCCCTGCAGAAATGTGTTAGTAACTTCTGTAACCGCAACCACTGTAACCACCTCTGGGTGCTGCCCCTCAAAAAGTAGACACAGAAAGGTGGAAAACTGATGGAAAATGATTACCTTTGCAAGCAGATAGAGTTGTGTGCCCTGTAGAGAGGGCGTAGCCCGAACGTAA